>JBKJVY010000354.1:0-7706 GCA_046717185.1 Thermoanaerobaculia bacterium | reverse complement strand
CGCCCCGGCGAGTTCACCTGTCGCTCGAGAACGACGAGACCTCGGACCAGTGCCACTGGCACGTCCCGGAGGCGCACTTCCTCGAAGCGTGGAGCGACGCGCGTGCGTTCGATGGGACGGCGACGGTGGTCCAACCCCTGATCGCGCCGCTCTACGGCGGCCGGTCCGCCCACGAGGTGCTCGCGGCGTTCTCGGCCGACCCCGAGCGCTCCGGGTACGAGCTCGTGCGAGACACGTGGCGCGGGCGGCTGGGGCCGAACTTCGAAGAGGCGTGGAGGCGCGCGCTTCACGACGGCGTGGTGGAAGGAACGGGTCTGCCGAAAAGGGTTCTCAGTTCTCAGTTCTCAGTTCTCAGCTCGGAGAGTCCGGCGACGCGCGGAGCCCTCGAGCTCACTTTCCGCGCGGATCCGACCATTCACGACGGGCGGTTCGCGAACAACGGCTGGCTCCAGGAGCTCCCCAAGCCGATTACGAAGGTCACGTGGGACAACGTCGCGGCGCTGTCGCCCGCGACCGCGTCCCGCCTCGGGGTTGCCAACGGTGACGTCGTCTTGCTCTCGGTCGCGGGTCGGCGCGTCCGGGCTCCGGCCTGGATCGTGCCCGGCCATCCGGACGGGTCCGTCGGCGTCACGTTCGGCTACGGGCGGACGAAGGCGGGCAAGCTCGGCTCGGGCGCCGGCTTCGACGCCTACTCGATCCGCGGGTCGGCGGCGCTCTGGTTCGCGGGCGCCCTGGAGGTCGCGAAGACCGGGGAGACTTACGCGATCGCAGTCACCCAGCCGAACCAGTCGATGGAGGGGAGGCCGCTCGCGCGCTCCGCAACCGTCGAGGAGCTCCGGCGCGACCCGGGGAAGATTCACGAGATGGGAGAGGAGCCACCGCCCGGCCTGACGCTCTATCCGCCTCACCCGTCCAACACGTACGCGTGGGGGATGGCGATCGACCTCTCGAGCTGCGTCGGTTGCAACGCGTGCGTCGTCGCCTGCAACGCGGAGAACAACGTCCCGGTCGTCGGCAAAGACCAGGTGGTGCGCGGGCGGGAGATGCAGTGGCTCCGAATCGATCACTACGCCGACGGCGACGCCGCAAACCCCGCCCACGCGTTCCAGCCGGTCGCCTGCGTGCACTGCGAGGCGGCGCCGTGCGAGCTCGTCTGCCCCACCGCCGCGACCGTGCACAGCGCCGAAGGGCTGAACGACATGGTCTACAACCGGTGCGTCGGCACGAAGTACTGCCAGAACAACTGTCCGTACAAGGTGCGACGCTTCAACTTCTACCACTACTCCACGCAGTACCGCGCGCCGAGCATGCGCATGCTTGCGAACCCGGACGTCACCGTTCGGTGGCGCGGCGTGATGGAGAAGTGCACGTACTGCGTGCAGCGGATCAACGAGGGCAAGATCCGGTCGGAGCTCGAAAACCGGCGCGTGCGCGACGGCGACATCGTCACGGCGTGCCAGCAGGCGTGCCCCGCCGAGGCGATCGTGTTCGGCGACCTCGCCGACGCGGCGAGTCGCGTCTCGAAGCTCCGCGGCTCGCCCCTCTCGTACGGGCTCCTCTCGGAGCTCGGCACGCGCCCGCGGACGGAGTACCTCGCTGCCGTCCGCAACCCGAACCCGGAGCTCGCGGAGCGCGGATGAGCCCCGAAGCCTCCAAGCGCGGGCGGAGCGCGCCTCCGGTCATCGAGCCCGGGCACACGTACGCCTCCGTCACCGACAAGATCAGCTCGATCGTCCTCGCGCGGCGTACGCCGCTCTTCTGGCTGCTCGGCTTCTTCGTCTCGTTTCTGCTCGTGCTCGTGCTGCTCGCATCCCTCGGCTACCTCTTCGCGAAGGGGGTCGGAATCTGGGGGATCAACCAACCCGTCGGGTGGGGCTTCGACATCATCAACTTCGTCTGGTGGATCGGGATCGGGCACGCGGGGACCCTGATCTCCGCGATCCTCCTGCTCACGCGGCAGGAGTGGCGCACGTCGATCAACCGATTCGCGGAGGCGATGACGCTATTCGCGGTCGCGTGCGCCGGGCTCTTCCCGATCATTCACATGGGGCGCCCCTGGCTCGCGTACTGGCTGCTCCCCTACCCGAACACGATGGGTCTCTGGCCGCAGTGGCGGAGCCCGCTCGTCTGGGACGTCTTCGCGGTGTCGACGTACGCGACGGTCTCGCTCCTCTTCTGGTTCATCGGGCTCATCCCGGACCTTGCGACCCTCCGCGACCGGGCGAGGCGGAAGGGCTTTCAGATCTTCTACGGAATGCTCGCGATGGGATGGCGCGGCTCCGCGCTCCACTGGCAGCGCTACGAGACCGCCTACCTGCTGCTCGCCGGCCTCGCGACGCCGCTCGTGATCTCCGTTCACACGGTTGTCTCGCTCGACTTCGCGGCCGCAATCGTCCCGGGCTGGCATGCGACCATCTTTCCGCCTTACTTCGTCGCCGGCGCGATCTACGCCGGATTCGCGATGGTTCTGCTGCTCGCCATCCCTCTGCGGGCGGTGTACGGGCTCGAAGACTTCATTACGCTGCGGCACCTGCAGAACATGGCGAAGATCCTGCTCGCGACGGGGCTCATCGTCGGATACGGGTACGTCATGGAAGCGTTCATGGCGTGGTACAGCGCCAACCCGTACGAGCAGTCCATGATCACGAACCGGTTGCGCGGCCCGTACGCGCCGATCTACTGGTCGCTGATGCTCTGCAACATCGCCGCGCCGCAGCTCCTGTGGTTTCGGCGCGTGCGGTCGAGCCCGAAGATGCTCTTCGGGATCGCCGTCATCGTCTCGATCGGGATGTGGCTCGAGAGGTACGTCATCATCGTCACGAGCCTGTCCCGCGACTTTCTGCCGTCCTCGTGGGGGACGTACTCCGGCACGATCTGGGACTGGGCGACGTTCCTGGGGACGATCGGGCTCTTCCTCTCGCTCCTCTTCCTGTTCATTCGGTTCCTGCCGATGATCTCGATCTTCGAGATGCGCACCCTCGTCCCCTCCGGCAAGCCCGGGGCGGCCGAGCCGGTCCCGGCGCCGGCTGGGGGGAGACCCAATGAACCCTGAAGCGCCGGCAGGCCCGCGCGTGTGGGGGATGCTCGCGGAGTTCGAGCGGCCGGAGGAGCTCGTGGCCGCCGCGCGCCGGGCGCGCGAGGCCGGCTACCGGCGGATGGACGGCTACTCGCCGTTCCCGATCCACGGCCTCTCCGAAGCGCTCGGCTTCCGGCCGTCCAAGCTGCCGCTCGTCGTGCTCGCCGGCGGGATCATCGGGTGCGCGACCGCGCTCGGCATGCAGTGGTTCTCCTCGACCGTGCACTACCCGATGAACGTGGGAGGGCGGCCGTTCGCGAGCTGGCCGGCGTTCATCCCGATCACGTTCGAGCTGACGGTGCTCTTCGCCGCGGGCGCCGCGGTCTTCGGGATGCTCGGAATGAACGGGCTGCCGATGCCGTACCACCCCGTTTTTAACGCCCCGCGGTTCGCATTCGCGTCGCGTGACCGGTTCTTCCTCGGCGTGGAGGCGAAGGACCCGAACTTCGATCTCGCCAACACCCGGGCATTTTTGAACGGCCTGGGCGCGCGTGACGTCGTCGAGGTCGAGGAATGAGAGACCGTGAGCTGCGTCGCCCGGTCCGCATTGCCTTTGGCCTCGCCATGATTGCGACGCAGCTCGCGTGCAGACAAGAGATGTACAACCAGCCCCGGTACAAACCGCTCGCGAAGAGCGACTTCTTCGGGGACGGGCGCTCCGCGCGGCCGCTCATCGAGGGCACCGTCGCGCGCGGCGCGCTCGACCGATTCCCGGCCACGGGCGGCACGGCGGACGGCTCCCTGGTGACGGCGCTGCCCGTGCCCCTGACCCGCGAGCTCCTCGCCCGCGGGCGCGAGCGATACGGGATCTTCTGCGCCCCCTGCCACGACGGGACCGGCGGCGGCCGGGGGATGGTCGTCCGGCGCGGGTATCGGCCCCCACCGTCGCTCCACATCGAGCGGTTGCGCGACGCGCCCGTCGGACACCTCTACGACGTCATGACGCGCGGCCTCGGGGCCATGCCCGACTACGCGCAGCAGATTCCGCCGGCGGACCGGTGGGCGATCGCGGCGTACGTGCGCGCGCTCCAGCTGTCGCAGAGAGCCGGCGTCGGCGACGTGCCGCCGCAGGAGCGGGCGGGGCTCGATCAAAGCCGGGAAACGGGAAACGGAAAACGGGAAACGAAAGAGGCGGCGCATTGATGGCCGAGCCGCACGCTCTCGAACGCTACCAGCGGCCCGCGCTCATCGTCGGGACGGTCGCTCTTGCGGTCTGCGCGGTCGGCGGCTTCTTCCAGCCGGACCAGTTCTTCCGCTCGTACCTCTACGCCTTCCTCTTCTGGGCAGGCATCGCGCTCGGGTGCATGGCCGTCGCGATGCTCCACCACGTGACGGGGGGCGCATGGGGACTCGTGATTCGCCGGCCGCTCGAGTCCGGAATGCGGACGCTGCCGCTGGTGGGGATCCTCTTCCTGCCGATCGCGCTCGGAGTGGGAAGGATCTACGAGTGGGCGCATCCGGAGGCGGTCGCCGCGGACCCGATCCTTCGGCACAAGAGTCTCTACCTGAACGTCCCGTTCTTCCTCGGGCGGGCCGCGGTCTACTTCGGCGCCTGGCTCGTGCTCGCGTACTTCCTGAACCGCTGGTCGCTCGAGCAGGACGCAAGGGGCGACCGCTCGATCGCGCGGAGGCTGCAGCTCCTCTCGTCGGCCGGACTCGTGCTGTACGGCCTGACGGTGACATTCGCGGCCATCGACTGGGCGATGTCCCTCGAGCCGCACTGGTTCTCGACGATGTACGGCGTGCTCTTCATCGCCGGTCAGGGGCTGTCCGCGTTCGCCTTCATCGTCGTCGTGCTCGTCCTGATCGCCGGCGGGTCGCCTCTCGCGCAGTTCGTCGAAGCGAAGCACTACCACGACCTCGGCAAGCTGATGCTCGCGTTCGTGATGTTCTGGGCTTACGTTTCGTTCTCCCAGTACCTCATCATCTGGGCCGGCAACCTGCCAGAGGAAATCCCCTGGTACCTCCGGAGGCTGCAGGGCGGCTGGGGGTGGGTCGGCGCGGCGCTCGTCGTCCTCCACTTCGCGCTCCCCTTCTTTCTCCTCCTGCCCGCCTCCGCGAACCGAAACCCGCGCATCCTCCTCGGCGTGGCGGGGCTCGTGCTCTTCATGCGGCTCGTGGACATCTTCTGGCTGACGCGGCCGGCATTCGGGGCAGGAGGTTTCCGCGTTCACTGGATGGACCTCCTCGCTCCCGTGGGGGTGGGCGGTCTCTGGCTCGCGGCCTTCTTCTGGCAGCTCGGTAAACGGCCGCTCCTCCCGGTCAACGACCCGGAGATGCAACAGGCGCTCGCGCATGCGGCACACTGAGCACGAGCCCGCCGCGGAGGCGGGTCACGAGACGAGCGACGTCTCGATCGGCGCGATCGTCAAGTTCGGAATCGGGCTCGCGGCCGTCGCGCTCCTCGTCCTCGGCGCGATGTGGGGGCTCTTCCGGTTCTTCGAGGCGCAGCACGAGAAACGCGAGCAGCCGGTGCCCCCGATGGTCGCGGCAAACCTCAAGCGCACGCCGCGGGAGCCGCGGCTCGAGCCGGATCCGCTGTCGCCGCGCCGCCGGATGCAGGCCGAGGAGAACGCGGCGTTGACCACGTACGGCTGGGTGGACCGCGACGCCGGAGTCGTTCGGATCCCGATCGAGCGGGCAATGGAGCTCCTGGTGGAGAGAGGCCTGCCGCCGTCGAAGCCGATGGCGATGGCGCCGACACCGGGTCCGGGAAACGGGAAACGGGAGACGGCAAACGACCCGAGGGCAGGGACGCCATGAGAGCTGCCGCAGTGCTGCTCGCCGCTCTCCTCGCGGCTCCACTCTTCGCGCAGGCGCCGGTCGACGGGCGTCCGCCGATTCTCCGGCAGGTCTCGATCGAGCAGCGTCTCGGCCAGCCGCTCCCGCTCGACCTCACTTTCCGTGACGAGGCGGGCCGCGCCGTGCGGCTCGGGGACTACTTCGGAAAACGCCCGGTCGTCCTCGTCCTCGCCTACTACAACTGTCCAATGCTCTGCACGCAGGTCCTGAACGGCCTGTTGTCCGCCATGCGGGTCGTCTCCTTCGACGCCTCTCGCGAGTACGAGGTCGTGACGGTCAGCTTCGATCCGCGCGACAAGCCCGCCGACGCCCGCGCGAAGAAGGAACCGTACGTCTCACGCTACGGGCGGCCGGGCGCCGCCGCCGGCTGGCACTTCCTGACCGGCGAGAAGCCGGCGATCGCCGCGCTGACGGAAGCGGTCGGGTTTCGCTACGCCTGGGACGAGAAGATCGGCCAGTTCGCGCACGCGAGCGCCATCTACGTGGCGACCCCGGAGGGAAAGCTCTCGCGGTACATCTACGGAATCGAGTACGCGCCGCGCGACCTGCGGCTCGCGCTCGTCGAAGCCTCGCAGGGAAAGATCGGCACGGCGGTCGACCAGCTCCTTCTCTACTGCTACCACTACGACCCGGCGGCCGGCCGCTACAGCGCGGCCGTCATGAACATAATCCGTCTCGCCGGCGTCGTCTTCGTCCTGGTTCTCTAGCCGTTTCTCTTTCTGATGTGGCGGCGCGAGAAGCGGCGCGAGGCACGGCGTCCGGTGGAGGCGCGGTGAGAGAGACCTTCCCGCTCTTTCCGCACCAGGCGTCGACGTTCGCGGCGCGTGTCGACGGGCTCTACTTCTACCTGATCGCCGTCAGCGTGATCTTCACGCTCATCATCGCCTCCTCGATCCTGTATTTTGCGATCAAGTACCGCCGCCGCTCGGAGTCCGAGTTGCCTCACGGCGTCGAGGGATCACTGAAGCTCGAGATCGCCTGGTCGGTCATTCCTTTTCTCATCTCGCTCACCTTCTTCTTCTGGGGGGCGAGCGTCTTCTTCGCCATCAACCGGCCGCCCGACGACGCGATCGAGATCTCGGTCGTCGCGAAGCAGTGGATGTGGAAGTTTCAGCACTCCGACGGACAGCGGGAGATCAACGAGCTCCACGTGCCGATCGGCCGTCCCGTGCGGCTCACGATGGCGTCGGAGGACGTCATCCACAGCTTCTACGTGCCGGCGTTCCGGGTGAAGAGGGACGTGTTGCCCGGCCGCGTGGCGACGATGTGGTTCGAAGCGACGAAACCGGGCCGGTACCACCTCTTTTGCGCCGAGTATTGCGGGACGAAGCACTCCGGGATGATCGGGTGGATCGAGGTGATGGAGCCGGTCGATTTCCAGGCGTGGCTCGCCGGCGGCTCGGGCAGCGAATCGCTCGCGTCCGCGGGGGGCAAGCTCTTCCAGCAGCACGCGTGCAACACGTGCCACCGCCCCGACTCGCTCGCGCGGGGCCCGAACCTCGAAGGGCTGTACGGCAATCCGGTCGCGCTCGCCGGCGGCGGAACGATGGTCGCCGACGAGAGCTACATCCGGGAGTCCATCGTGATGCCGAACGCGAAGACCGTCGCCGGTTTTCAGCCGATCATGCCGACGTTCCAGGGCCTGATCAGCGAGGAGGGGCTCCTCCAGCTCGTCGCGTACGTCAAGTCGCTGTCGAAAGCGGCGCCTCCCGCCGGCGGCGTTCCGCCCCCGGTGCAGGAATCTTCTCCCAGGAGAGAGGCTCGAGAATGATGACCCGGAAGGTGGCGAAGTGAGCGCGGTGACGGTGCCGCCGGAGGAAGGGCCGGT
>JBKJVY010000353.1:0-3231 GCA_046717185.1 Thermoanaerobaculia bacterium | reverse complement strand
TCACGCCCCGCTCCGCAAGAAGCGGCAGCTCCCTCTCCAGCATCGCCATCGTCTCCGGATAGGGGTGTCCGATCGCGAGCGCGAAACCGTCCTTTCTCGCCGTCGAGAGGAGTTCGCTGAAAGATCGCCCGATCGCGTCCGCCGTCGGGACGGAGTCGAGGAACACCCGGCGCGAAATGGCGGGAAGAGAGATCTCCTCCGCCATTCGACGCGCCACCGACGCCTCGGTCGTGCGGCTATCGAGCAGGAAGAGGCCTCGATCCGCGAGGACCCGCACGACGGCGCGCATGACGCGCGGGTCGGCCGTCGCGGCGGAGCCCATGTGGTTGTTGACTCCCACGGCGCCCGGCACGGACTCCAGATCTTCGGCGAGGATTTCCGCGATCCTCTCGTCGCTGTCGGAGCGCAGGACGACGCCCGGCCCCGGTCGGACGCGGGGATAGCCGTCCGGCTCCATAGGCAGGTGGAGGAGAACTTCCTTGCCGGACCGAGCGAGGTGCCGCGCGGCGGCCGCGCTTTCGGGAAGCCCGGGCAGAACCGCGCCCGCGACTGCGTAGCGCCACGCAGCGATCCGCTCGAGGGCCTCACGGTCGTTGCCGAGGTCGTCGATCACGATCGCGATGCGGGCGTCGCGCGCGTCGCGGCCAGCCGCGCGCGGTGACGGCTCGGGCGCGCGCGCCGGGCCGGGAACGGCCGTAGGAGGCGGCCTCCGTTCTACCGGACGGGACCGGGAGCGTCGGGGGGGCTCGGGTGAAGGGGGCTCGACCGGACGAGTCTTGACGTACAGCGCGATTCCGAGGGCTAGCGCGAGGAGCGCGAAGAAGACCGTCGCGGGAGAAATCCGGCGGGGGGAGTCGGGCAAGCGCCTGGGAGTCTGGCCGGCTACGCCGCCTGACGGACCGCGGCGCGCCGCGCGACTTCCAGCCCGCGCTCCAGGATCGGGTCGCGGCCGTCCGAGTCGCCGGGGATCGAGATCACCCGCTCGTCGGGCGCGAGTCCCTTACCGCCGAGCATCGTCCCGGAGGGGGACTGGTATCGGCCGACCGTCATGAACAGGCTTCCTCCCGATCCGGTGGGCACGAGTCTCTGGACGATCGCCATACCCGCTGTCGTCTCGCCCACGGTCGTCGCGCCCGCGCGATCGCGAAGCGCCGCCGCGAACACCTCCGCGGGACCGCCCGTCGCGTCGTTGGTCAGCAGGATCGTCCTGCCCTTCCACACCCGTTCGCCGAGCGCTTCGACCGGCTTCAGCGGGACCTTGCGCGTGACGAGCTTCGCCACGGGTCCCCGCCCGATGAAGAGAGAGGCCGCCGGGCCGGCGTCCGCGATCTCGCCGCCGACCGATCCGCGAAGGTCGAGGATGAGGCGATCGATGGACCGGCGGCCGGCCTCGTCGATGGCGCGGGAGAGCGCGTCGGCGGTCGAAGCCGTGAATGCCGGCACGCGGACGATCCCGAGGTCCTTCTCCCAGCGCGTCTCGACGGCCGGCGGCTCGAACCGCTCGCGCCGAATACGGACGGTGACCTTCTTGTCCTCGACGATGCGGTAGAGGCCGACCTCCACCGTCGTGCCCTCCGGCCCCTCGAGCGCCGAGCGGATCTTCCAGAGCGGCGCCGTCCGGAGGTTCTTTCCGTCGACGGCGTGGAGGAGGTCCCCGGACAGGACTCCCCCGCGCTCTGCGGGCGAGCCGGGCAGCGGGGCGACGACGTAGGGGAAGCCGCCGCGACGGGCGATGATGATTCCCGGCCCGAGCGCGCCGGAGGCCTGTTGCGCGCGGTACGCGGCCATCGAGGCGGCCGGGACGTAATACGAGAAAGGGTCTAGGGCGTCGGTCATCCCATCGTAGGCCCCTTCGAGCAGGGCCTTCGGATCCGCGGCGTCGACGGAGTTGGAGCGCGTGAGCGCGAAGACTTCCGAGAAGACGGAGAGCGCGCGCGTCGCGGGGTCTCTTCCCACCCCCGAATCAACCGCCCGCAACGACGCGATGGCGGCGACCGAGACGACGAGAAAGAGAAGTCGCGAGCGGTTAGACTTCATCGCCGGGATGGTAACACCGGGAGGCGAGGACATCTTCCGAGGTTTCCGGTGACCTCGACCCTACCTCAACCAGGCAACGGGATCGGTGGCTTTCTGCCGGTCCCGCACCTCGAAGTAGAGGCCGGACTCGTCGCGCCCCGGCCCGATCCCGGCCAGACCAATCGTTCCTCCTGCGGAAACGTAAGTACCAGGACGGACCGACACGGCCTGCAGCCACGCGTAGAGCGTGAAGACACCATCGCCGTGGTCGAGGATGACGAGGTTGCCGTACTCCGCGAGCCACTGCGCGTACGCAGCCTTTCCCGCAAAGATTGCGCGAACCGGCGTTCCGGCGGCGAGCGCGAGAGACACGCCGTTCGACAACGTCCAGGCGTCGAACTTCGGATGGCGATGTCGTCCGAAGGTTTCGACCACGGCACCGCGGGCGGGCCAGTCGAGGACCCCTTTCCACGGCCGGATTCCACCGGAAGGGCCGACGGGTTCTTCCGGCCGGCGGGAAAGTCTCTCGAGTAGACCCTCCAGCCGCGTCGCCTTGTCGGAGAGCGTACGAACTTCGCGCCGCTGCGAGGCGGCGACCGAGCGCTGACGATCGAAAACGTTCTGACGCTCGACGCGGAGCGATGCGATCCGGCGCTCCTCTCGTCGGGTCCGCGCGTAAAGCCGATCGGTCTCCGCCTTCAGAGCCTCCTCCCGTGCGATCCCCGCTTCGAGCCGCACCTGCGACCGGCGGTGCTCGCGGAGGAGCCGGGCGTCCCGCCGGGCGAGGGAATCGAGCCGCGAAACGCTGTCGAGGAACGCGGGCACGTCCTGCGCCTCGAGAAGCACCCGCAGGTAACCGAAACGTCCGAAGCGGTGGAGCAGCCTCGCACGCGCGGTCAGGGCGCGGCGGCAGCTCCGGGCAGCCTCCTCGGCGGCTCCTCGCTCGAGCGTAATCTCCGCGAGACGCGCGCCGTAGTCCTCGCGGAGACGGGCGAGGAGCTCCTTCTCGCCCGCCGCGATCTCGAGCTGAAGCTCCAGGCGCGCGAGCTCCTCGGCGAGGGTCGCCTCTTTCTTGCGGCTGCGGGCGAGCTCGCCCTCGAGCGATCCGATGCGGGCTCGAAGGCGGGCGAGGTCGGCCTGCCGCTCCGAATCGGCGGACGGCACGACCTTCTCGGGCTCCGCCGCGCCGAGGAGAGCGAGGAGGACGAGAGCGGC
>JBKJVY010000352.1:0-10485 GCA_046717185.1 Thermoanaerobaculia bacterium | reverse complement strand
CGAAAACCGGGGTGGCGCGAGAGAAGCGGCAGAAGGACCGACCGGAAGTATTCGCCGTACCCGACGACGCCGACGCCGAAGGAGTCCGTCGTTTTCGCGGGCGCCGCCGCGCGGCGGGGCGCGTAGGAACGGGGCGAGCTGGCAGCGGACTCCGGCCGGGAAGGGTAGGAGAGGAGCACCCCGATCGGGGGAGTCTCCGAGACGAGCGACGCGTACGCTTCGGAGGCTCTCTCGACGGGGTAGGTCCCGTCCACGAGCGGAAGGACCGCGAGCGCGCCGGTCTGGATGAGCCGCACGACCTCTTCGAGGTTTCGGCCGAGCGTCCATCGGACGTAGGCGAAAGGGTAGTCGTTCCCCTTCTCCTCGTACTCCGGGTCGTAGCGGCCCGGGCCGTAGGACGTCGAGATCAGGAAGTCGAGCTCCTTTTTGTAGATCCGGTCCCGCTGGATGCGGATCGGCACGTCGCCGACGAGGACGACCCGCCCCTTTTTCCGGCAAGCGTCGAACGCGCGGTTCAGGAGGCCCGCGTCGCCGCCCGCGGCGGTCACGATGACCGCGTCGGCCCCGCGCCCGTCGGTTCTCTCGAGGACCCCCGCCACGAAGTCCCGGTCCCCGACGGAGAATCCGTGCGCGAGACCGAGTGACTTCGCGAGCTCCACCCGCTCGGAGCGAAGGTCCACTCCGATCACGACCACGCCGGCGGCGCGGAGGATCTGAGCGGTCAGCTGGCCGAGGAGGCCGAGGCCCACGACGACGACCCGTTCGCCGAGCCCCGGCGCGCACCGGCGGACTCCCTGGAGCGCGATCGCGCCGAGGGTGCCGAAGGCGGCCTCTTCGAACGAGACGGTGTCCGGCAGCTTCGCGACGAGGTTCTGCGGGACGAAGTTGACCTCCGCGTGGTTCGCGTATCCCGCGCCGCAGCATGCGACGCGGTCTCCCTCGCGTAAGCCGGTCACGTCGTCGCCGACTTCGATGACGACGCCGGCGCTCGAGTAGCCGACCGCGCGGTCGGTCGAGATCCGCGCGCGAACGAGCTCAGCCGTCGCCTTCAGGCCATGCGACGAGACGCGGTCCACGACCTTCCGGACGAGATGCGGGTTCCGGATCGCCTTCACGAGGAGGTTCTCGCCGCCCCCGCCTCCCGCGAGCGCGGCCGACTCGGTTCCGACGCTGATGAGGGAGTGGCTCGTGCGAACGAGCACCCCCCCGCGCCGCACCGGGGGCTCCGGGACCTCCACGACCTCGACTCTTCCGCCCGAAACCGCGAGTTGAAACAAAGGTCTCCTCAGCGTGGAAGTTGCGGACTCAGGGGCGCGCGGTCAGCTCCCATTCGATCGTAAGCGGCAACGAAAGCTTTTCCGAGGCGACCCAGACCGGCCGCGCGAGCTTGATCCCGTAGGAGGGAGAAAACCATCCGGACCTCTCTTCCCAGTGTACGTCGGGACCGGATGCCTTCTCGATCGTCACCGGCGCCCGGTCCGGCCAGACGAGCTCGACCGAGCGGTCGGAGATCTTTCTCGCCGCCGCGCCCGGCGCCGCTTGAAAGAAGAACTCGACGAAATGGGCGCCCTTGCCGTCGAGCCGGTCCGTGATGCGCAGGCGCGGCTCCCGGAGGTCGAGCGTGAAGGTCCGATGGACGGTCACCGGATCCGGAAGCCGGCGGTATCCGGTGTGCCCGGCTTCGAGCGTGTCCGCGTCCGGCGTCCGGTCGAGCCGGACTCCGACGGGCTTCGCGTCGTTCGAGAGCGACCAGAGGGAAAGCGGCGACGGGATCCGGTTGATCTCTTGCCCGTCCACGCGGATCGTGTTGTGGAACTCCGTCGAGCGGAACCGGTGACGCCACTCGGGCGAAGGGGTGTAGAGGAAGGAACCGGAGTCCGTGAGGAGCGGCTTTCCGAGCGCGTGCCACTCGAAGGAGAGGCAGTCGTTGTGTCCGTGGCCGCCGGTCCCGCGCGAGCCGACCGGCCCCGCGTCCACGAACAGATATTGCTCGGGCGCCCGCAGAACGGAGAAGCCGGAGTCCGCGAACGAGAGCGACTCGTTCTCGTCGAGCGCAGGGATTTCCTCGAAGCGCCGGAACGCTCGCGGCCCGAGAAGCCAGAGCGAGTCATCCCGGAAGAAACCCGCCCTCGCCTTCCACTCGGGCCGTCCGAAAAGGGCCGCGCCGGTCGAGAGGAGATACCGGTGGTCGCGCACGTCCGTTTCGCCGAGAACGACTGCGCGCCCGTCGTCCGCGTCGCCGACGACGGGGGAGAGTCCCTCCGGCGTGACATAGGCGTGAACGAACTCGAACATCTTTTCGAGGCGCGCGCGGTATCGCGGCGACGGCTCCCGGCCCGCGGACTCGAGCAGCCTTGCGCTGACGAGAAAGATCTCCAGCACCAGGCGGTGGTAGGGGACGGATCCCTCGAAGTCCACGCCGTCCTCGCCGACCTGTTCGATGATCTCCTGCTCGAGGATCTCCTGGCCCTCTCCGAGCCAACGCTTTCCGTCCCGGCTCTCCGCGAATACGCTTCCGCAGGTGACGAGGCCGAGCGCGTCGGCGACGAGGTGGTTCCCGCTCACCTCGCCTCGTTCCAGGTGACGCGGTATCCACCGGCCGTGGACGTAGAGGGAGCAGAGGACCTGCTCGAGGAATCCGGCGGAAAACGGGGCGCCTTCGAAGAGCGCGAGGGACCAGGTCCAGCTGACGGCACGCAGCGCGACGTCCATCGCGGAGGCCCAGTTGACTCCGAGGCCGACGGGGTTGTCCCGGATCCACGCGCGCACTTCCGCCTCGAACTCCCGAACCGAGCGCTCGTCGCCGAAGGCGACCCATGCGCGCGCGAGCGCAGTCAGGTGCTGGCCCCGGGAGAGCTCCCACGGGACCTTGACGTCGCTTTCCGAGTCGAGATCCGAGGCGTCGATCCGCTCGGACGGGTCGAGGTCCCACCTCCGGCCGCTCTTGAAGTCCACGTGCCAGTCGATCTCGGGACCGAGGACTTTCGGTCCTGAGCCGAGCAGGTCGAACTCGTGTCGGAGAATTTGCTCGACGTGTCGCTTCAGGGCTTCCGCACTCGAGGTGAAGTCCCCTTCGTGGTGAAGACGCCGCAGCTCTTCGCGCTCCGGAGCCGGGAAAAGGAAGCCCGCCGCCGCGCGTCTCTCCCAGAGCGCGGACAGGCGTTCGACGCCCGCGAGCCGCGCCACGTCGGCGGGCGAGAGCGCCTGCAGCTTTCGGCGGAGCCGGGGAGAGCGGAGCCGGCGCCCGATCTCCGTCAGCCCGCGACGGGCGATGTAGCCGGGGGATTTACCCGCCGCCTGCCGCAGCCGATGGAACGGCTTCAAGCCACTCTCGCCTCCCGGCGCTTGTCCACCCACCAGTCGAACCAGGCGACCGCGTTGTAGACCGTCCAGACTGGCAGGGCGAAATCCGCCCGCCCCTCCCGGTGCCGTTTCAACATGTCTCGAATGGCCTCGCGGCGCGCCGGGAAGCGTTCGAAGAAGCGGGTGGCCTGGAGCTCCGCGTCGACCGCGCGTCCGAAGTCGCCCCGGAGCCACTCGACCATCGGCGCGCCGAAGCCCATCTTCGGCCGATCGATGATGTCGGCCGGCAGGAGGTCGCGGACCGCGTCCTTGAGGAGCGACTTCGGCCTCCCGTCGCCGACCTTCGTCTCCATCGGCAGGTTCATCGTGAACTCGACCAGCTTGTGGTCGAGGAACGGAACGCGCGGCTCGATCGAAGCGGACATCCCGATCTTGTCCACGCGCATGAGGAGGAGTTCGGGCAGCCGGAGCTTGAACTCGGAGTAGATCATCCGCGTCAGGATGTCGCTCCCCGGGGCCTGCTCGTCGAGCCGGCGGTAGAACGAGCGCACGACCTCGTAGCTGTCGGGAACGGCGAATTCGGCCGGGAGGAGACCGGACCGCTCGAGCTCAGAGTGCGGCGCGAGCCGCTCGATCCGTGACCGGTCCACGATCCGCTCCTTGCGCGACTCGGAGAACACGGTTGCGCCGCTCCAGAAGGGCTCCCGGTCGCGCCCGGCGCGGATCAGGACGTCCAGGTACCGGTCGTGCCGGTCGTACAGCGAGGAAACCCAGTCGGCGAGCCGGGCCGTGGTCCGGCGGGCGGGCGTCGGAAGCTTCGAGAAGGGGGTCCAGTAGCGGCGATACATGTCGAGGTGCGCCATGTACGACCGATAGCCACAGAACTGCTCGTCGCTCCCTTCCCCGACCTGCACGACGACCGTGCCGCTGTCGCGAACTAGCTTCGAGACGAAGTAGAGCGGGATGCAGACCCAGTCGGCGATCGGCTCGTCCTGCGAGTAGACGAGCGAGGGAAGGTACTCCCGCATCGCTCTCTCGTCGACGAGAACCTCGTGATGATCGGTCGAGTAGAGCTCCGCGATCCGCCGCGCGTGAGCGAGCTCGTTCAGGCGCTCATGGTCCGAGAAACCGACGGTGAAGGTCCGGACCGGCCGGTCGAGGTGCCGGCTCATGAGCGCGACGTTCGTCGAGGAGTCGATCCCGCCCGACAGGAGGACGCCGAACGGCACGTCCGACATCATTCGCTTCTGGACGGCGGCGTCGAGGAGCTCGCGCGTCCGCCGGACCGCGTAGTCGCGCAGGGCCGGTCCGGAGAGGCCGCGCATCGGAAGGAGGTCGTCGCCTCCGCCGGGGAGGGCGTCCCAGTACCGGTCCGCCGCGAACGAGCCGTCGAGCCCCACGCTGCCGCGGTATCCAGCGGGCAGCTTGTAGATGCCGCGGAACATCGTGAGGGGGGCCGGCGTCGTCAGGAACGAGAGGTAGTGGTAAGTGGAGATCGGCTCGACGTCCGCGCTCACGTCGGGATGCCGGAGCAGCGCCTTGATCTCCGAGGCGAAAAGGAATGCCGTCGGGGTCCAGGAGAAGTACAGCGGCTTGATCCCGATTCGGTCGCGCGCGAAGAAGAGCCGCTTGCGACGTTCGTCCCAGAGCGCGAATGCAAACATGCCCTCGAGGTGGTTGACGACGTCCTCGCCCCAGACCTCGTATCCGTGAACGATGGACTCCGTGTCGGCGTGATCGGTTCGGAAAAGGTGCCCGCGCTCCGCGAGCTCAGGCCGCAGCTTCGCGTGGTTGTAGATCTCGCCGTTGAAGACGATCCGGATCGAGCCGTCCTCGTTGGACATCGGCTGGTTGGCGGCCTCGGACAGGTCCAGGATCGCGAGCCGCCGGAAGGCGAGCCCCACCCGCCGGTCCGGCGAGATCCAGAGGCCTTCTCCGTCGGGGCCCCGATGGACCATCGAGTCTCGCATCCCGCGAAGCGTTTCCGCGGCGAGCGGTTTCGCCTCGGAGAGGGCGAGCGCGCCGGTGATCCCGCACATGTCAGGACTCCATTGGCGCGGGCTCGGGTGCGGAGTCGGCTGGCGGGCTTGCCAGCACCGCAGCGACCGAGAGCGGAAACCACCACCAGAGGTCCACGTAGCTGCCGGTGTGGACCTGTTGAATCGCGGCGAGCGCGACGAGCGCCGGAACGGCCACCGCCGCGAAGCCGGAGGGCCGGTTCCGGACGAAGCGCACCATCACGAGAACCACGATACCAGCGAGCACAAGCGGCCCCGCGAGGCCCATCTCCGCGCCGGCTGCGAGCCACCCGCACCAGGGATCCCGGGTCGAGACGACCGCCATGTAGCTGTCGCCGGCCGCCGCGTGGTTCCCGAAGTGGCCGAGCCCCACCCCGCGCGTCGGGTGCCGCCGGATGAGCTCCTGGGTGTGTCGGGCGTTCCGCGCCCGGGCCCAGGAGGAATCCTGCACGTCGGCGGACATCCGATCCGACTCCACGGGCGTCTCGCGCAGCATTCGCCATCGCTCCTCGGCAGCGCGCACGGCGGACCGCCCGGGCCCGGAGAACGCGCCGACGGCGAAGGCGAGGGCGAGGGCTGCTCCGAGCGCGACCGCGAGGCGAGGGCGGTGGAAGACCCTCCGCCCGACGGCGGGAAGAGTCGCCACGAGGACGGCGGCGAAATCGAGATAGGCCCCCCAGGACACGGTCGCGAGAAGCGCGACGAGGATCGTCGCTCCGGCCGCAAAGCCCGCCGCAGCGGCGGGAGGGGACATCGCGTTTCGGCGCGACAGGGCGTAAGCGAGCACGAGCGCGACGACGAACGAGAGGTATCCGCCGAGGAACGCGGGCTCGAGGAAGATCGACGTCGGCCGGACGTAGCCCGTTTCCGCAATCTGCATGAACCGGAGCGGCTCCCGCTGAAAAGTAAAGAGTACGGTGTCCGTCCCCGGCCATCGCCGCGGGATGCCGACCACCTGGTAGAGCGCGAACGCGGCAACGAGAAACCCCGCGAGCCCGTTCCAGAGGACCAGCCGTGCGGTAAACGAGGGGTCGCGCCGCAGGGCGAGGGCGGCGAAGAAGAAGAGGACGACGAGCAGCCAGTGAGCGTACGAAATCGCGAACTGGTCGACGGAAAACCGGGGAGGCTGCGGAGCGAGCGCGGCGAGAAGGGGAACGACGACGGCGGCGGCGAGCAGGATTCCCGCTCGCGTCGCGAGACTCCGAAAGAGCGCGCCGGCGCTCGAGAGGACGAAGAGCGCGGCGAAGACGGTCGCCGGATCGACGTCCTTGTGAAACACTTGGAAAACTGGAAATGCATAGAGAGGAACGGTCAGGCCCGTCAGCAGAAAGAGCATTCGCCGGGCCGAGTCGAGGGAGTTGCGGGTATCGGGGACGCTATGCAAGGCCGAGGGCTTCCGGATCGCATCGTACCCTGCCGGACGAGAGCGCGTGGGGCCCGAAGGCCGCGCGAAAGAGGAGCGGAGGATGAGCCGGGCGTCCACAGTAGCCGCCGGAGCGCCCCCGGTTTACGACTCTCTCCACCGTCCCCGGCGCGTCGTGGAAGAGGCCCGCGCGCTGTGGGCCTACCGCAACCTCGTTCGCGAGCTCGCCGTTCGCGACATAAAGATTCGTTACAAGCGCTCCGTTCTCGGCGTCTTCTGGACGATGCTCGCCCCTCTCCTGAATATGATCGCCTTGACCCTGGTGTTCTCGGCGATCCTGAAGGCGCAGATCGAGAACTACCCCGCCTACTTCCTTACCGGATCGCTCTTCTGGACTTTCTTCTCCCAGACGACTGCGGCCGCCGCCTCCCAGACTCAGGACGCGAACGAGATGGCCAAACGGATCTACGTCCCCCGCTCCGTTTTCGTCGCCTCGACGATCGTCGTGGGGCTCGTCAACCTCGCGCTCGCCGTCGTGCCGCTCACCGTCCTGCTCGTCGTTACCAGCTTTCCGCTGCACCCGACATGGTGGTTCCTCCCGATCGCCGTTCTGATCACCACGCTCTTCACCGCGGGAGTCGCTCTCCTCCTCTTCACCCTCGCGTCCCGCTTCTCCGACGTCCGCGAGATGTACCAGGTTCTCGTCCAGATCTGGTTCTTCCTGACGCCGATCGTGTACCACCCCGCGATCGTCCCTCCCCGGTTCCGCCTCGCGTTGTGGCTGAACCCGATGTACTACCTCGTGCAGACGTTCCGAAGGCCGATCTACGACGGGGTCCTCCCGTCCGCCGCGCTCGTCGGGGTCTCCGTGGCCGTGGCGCTCGCCGTCTTCGTCACGGGCTGGGTCTACTTCGCCCGCCACAGCTACGACTTCGCCTTCCAGAGCTGAGGCAGTGGACGCGGTTCGCCTCGAGGGGGTGACGCTTCGGTACCGGATGCCGCGGGAACGGATCGGGTCGCTCAAGGAGTACGCGATCCGGCGCATCCAGCGGGGCCTGTCCTTCGAGGAGTTCGAGGCGCTCCACGGAGTCGATCTCACCGTGCAGGCGGGAGAAACAGTCGGGGTGATCGGCTCGAACGGTGCGGGCAAGAGCACGCTCTTCCGCCTCATCGCGCGGGTCATCGATCCCACCGTCGGGCGCGTCGTTACCGTCGGGCGAATTGCTCCGCTGCTCGAGCTCGGCCTCGGCCTGCACGGGGAACTGACCGGCCGCGAGAACATCCTGCTCCAGGGGGCACTTCTGGGGTATTCCCGGGCGGAGATGCTGCGCCGCATGGACTCCATCATCGCGTGGTCGGAGCTGGACGACTTCATCGACGCGCCAATCCGCACGTACTCCTCCGGAATGGTCGCCCGCCTGGCGTTTGCCGTCGCGACGGACGTCGACCCGGACATCCTGCTCGTCGACGAAGCCCTCGCCGTCGGCGACGAGGCCTTCCAGCTCAAGTGCCACGACCGCATCGCCGCTTTTCGCCGGAGCGGAAAGACGGTTCTGCTCGTGTCGCACGCGCTCGACCAGGTGCGCGACAACTGCCGCCGTACCGTTTGGATCGACAAGGGGCGCATTGTGCGGGACGGCGACTCGCAGACCGTGACCAGGGCCTACCACGCGTGGTCCGGCGGCGAGGAACGGGCACCCCTATCGAGGCCCGCCCTCCCTTAGAATCGGGACATGGCCTCTCGTGCCCGCCAGACTGCAGCCCGTCGGCCGGAGCGGTCGGGCGCCTCCCCTCGGGCAGTGGCGCTCCCCACCCCGTCTTTCATTGCCGGTCGGCTTTCGGACAACTTCTGGATCATTCTGTCCCCGGTCGTCGCTCTCCTCGTGATGGCTGCCGTCTGGAGATGGTCCGGGCTTTCCGACATGACGGTGTTCTCCATCCTTTTCGGTCTCATCGTCACGGGCCACCACATGCCCGGCTGGATCCGCGCTTTCGGCGAGCCGGCCGTCTACGAGCGGCACAAGGCAAGGCTCTGGGTCTCGCTCGTGGCTGTTCCCGTCCTCGTCATTACGACCGCGGTCCTCGGTCTCGGCGTCGTCGGGCTGACGATTGCGGCAGCGTTCGACCTGTGGCACGTCGCCATGCAGCAGCACGGTTTCGGCCGTATTTACGCGGCCAAGGCGGGCGATCGAGAGCGTCGCTCGGCACGCCTCGACATGGTCTGCGTTCTGACCTGGTACCTCACCGTCGTCGCGTGGTCGGACTCGTGGATGGAAGGCATCGCGCGGTCGTTCCGGAAGGCCGGGCTTCCGATCTTCGATCTCTTGAGCCCGACAGGCTGGACGCGGGTCAAGCAGCTCCTTGTCGCCGTAAGCCTGCTGCTTTTGATCGCGTATGTTGCGAACGCGATCCGGATCTGGCGCAAAGAGCGAGTGGCCACGCCCAACAAGCATCTCCTCCACCTTTTCGCGTTCGCGGTCCTCATATGGTCGTACCAGTATCCGAGCTGGTATCGGGCCCAGTCCGTTCAAAACCTCTTCCATGCTTCGCAGTACTTCTTCATGGTCTGGATCTACGGGAACCTCTCGATTCGCCGTGATGCGACTCGGCCGGGGCGGCTTTACCGCGCGGTGTTCCAGTCGCGCCGGGGGACCCTGCTCTTCGCTTTCCTCGTCGCGCTCTACGGCGTGGGCGCCTATTACCTCTTCGCGGCCGGTTATCGCCTGATCGGCGGAGACGCCGATCGGACGATGCAGATCGTGGGTTCGATCGCAATAACGTCCCTTCTCCTGCACTTCTACGTGGACTCCTTCATCTGGAAGGTTCGATCGAAGGAAGTTCGCACGGCGCTTGGGATCCGAGAAGCCGAAGGAGCCGCCGACCCGACGGCGTCACCGGCCCTCTCGACGGCGCCTCGATGGCGGCAGGGGATTCACGCGGTCGCGTATTTCGGAGTGCCCATCCTGGTGATCGCGCTGATCGGAACCGGACGGCGAAACATTCCGCCGGAACGAGAGATCCGCCAGATCGCGCACGAGACCGACCTTTTCCCGCGGAGCGCCTACGGACGCTTCAATCATGCAAGGGCGGCGCTCAAAGCGGGCGATACGCGGACCGGTCGGCGCGAAGCCAGCGCCGCTTACGAGCTCGCCCCAACCTTCGAAGGACCCGCCAGGTTGCTCGCGGAGCTCGATTCCCGGGAGGGCCGGGGCGAAGAAGAACTTCAGCACGCCCGCGCGGCGGTGAGCGCGGAGCCCAAGGACGGACAACTCCGTTATCTTTTTGCGAGCTCTCTTGCGCGGCAGAGGCGACTGGAGGAAGCGGAGGTGCAATACCGCGAAGCGTTGCGCCTGAAGCCGGAGTTCGCCGGCGCATATCACGGGCTCGGCGTGCTCGAAAAGTGGCGCGGTGACCTCGGTGCCGCGATTCCGCTCTTCCGAAAGGCCGCCGCGCTCGACCTGAACTACTCGGAGGCGTATTGCGATCTTGCGGGCGCGCTCGCGACCCTCGGGCAGTCTGGCGAGGCTCTCGCGATCCTCGCGCGGTAGCGCGAGAGGCGTCCGGAGGACCCCGTCGCGGCGGATCTCGAACGGGCCATCCGGTCGGACGCAAGTTCCAAATAGCTCTACCATAAGGACTTATCCTCTGACAAAGGGCTGCACCCGGAGCCCCTTCTAGCACTCGACTAAGAGGAGTGCTAGTATTCGCGGGCCTGCCGTCCTCGGACGGTCCCGGGCAATCCGAAGAACCGAACAGGAGGAGTATCAATGAAGATTCGTCCGCTCTATGACCGGATTCTCG
>JBKJVY010000351.1:0-2858 GCA_046717185.1 Thermoanaerobaculia bacterium | reverse complement strand
TCCGATCGGTTCAAGGTCGCGGTCCGCGCCGTGGGCAACCTGGGTACCGACGACAACGCCGACAACGCGCGCAACTTCGACAACTACCGCTCCGACGGGGTGACTCTCGACCGGTGGTACGTCGAAGCGCGCCCGGGCGCCTGGACGATCCTCGCCGGCAGCTTCGGGGTGCCGCTCGTCTCGAGCGAGATGCTGTGGGATCGCGACGTCCAGACGCCCGGCGCCGCCGTGTCGCACCAGATCGCGACCGGCGCCTCGACGCTGACGCTCACGGCCGCCGGCTTTTACGGCGCGCAGCGCGAAGGCGACCGGTCGCGGATCGTGGCGGGCCAGGCCGTCTGGAGGGGCGGCGACGCCGACCGGTTCGCGATCGAAGCCGCTGGCTCCTACTGGGACTTCGACCTCGACGACCTCCGCTCACACTACATCCGGCAGAACAGCCGGGAGTCGTACGCCGGCGGACCGCGGTTCGAGAGCGGTTTCCGGATTGCCGACCTTCTCGTGCGCCTGCGCTTTCCTGCTCTGCGACAGCCCGTCACCGTCTCTTTCGACGGACTCCACAACTTCGAGGCTACAGACGGTAACCGGAACGCCTTCGAGGGCGCGATCGCGGTCGGATCGGTCGGTACGCCCGGCACGTGGCGCGCGTTTTACATGTACCAGTACGTCGAGCGCGACGCCGTCGTCGGTGCGTACAACACCGACGACTGGTGGTTCCACTCTCGCTACCGCGGCCACCGGACGGGCGTCGCGGTCACGCTCCTGCCGCAGGTCTTCGTGCAGGGAACCGTGATGTTCCAGCGGCGTCTCGACCTCCGGGCGACGATTAACCGGATCACGGTGGATCTGGTGAAATTGTTCTAGGACGGTTTCCCGATAGAATCGCCCGACCATGACCCGGTCCATCGTCGCCTGCGTGGAGGACCTCTTCTTCCGGGCCAAGATCGAGGCGACCGCGCGCCACCTGAACGTTCCCGTGCGCTTCACGGAGCCCAAAGACCTCGCGAAGGCCGTCGCACCCGACGACACGGCGGCCGTGCTCGTTGAGATCTCCGAGGATGGAGGTTCCCTGGCCGCCGTTGCCCGCCTGCGGCAGAACAGCGCGACGAAGGATCTGCCCGTAATCGGATTCCTCCGCCACACGGACCGAGAGCTCGCGCGGCAGGCGGAGGCGGCGGGTCTCACGAAGGTCATGCCGCGCAGCGAGTTCTCCGAAACGCTGCCCGACCTCCTCATGGACCTGCTCGCGCCCGGAACGAAACGTGAGATGCAGGAAGAACCCGAACTCCCCGACGAGTAGCGGATGAGGAAGCGGGCAGGCGGGCCGACCCGCCGGGACCTCATCCGGTCTGCGGTGATCGTTCCTCTCGGTCTTGCGGCTCAATCGCGCGCAAAAGAGGGATCTGACCCCCGCCGGGGGGAGGGATCTGACCCCCTTCGGGGATCAGACCCCAAGCCGTCTCGCCCTGTTGTCATCGCTTCGGCCAACGAGAAGAAGACTGGTGACTTCGGCGGCCTCTCCGCGGTGCGAAAGGCGTGGGAGATTCTCGCCGCCGGCGGAGATCCGGTCGAAGCGGTCGTGTCGGGGGTCAACATTGTCGAGAACGATCCGGACGACGTGAGCGTCGGCTACGGCGGAATCCCGAACGAAGAGGGGGTCGTTCAGCTCGACGCTTCGGTAATGGACGGCCGCACGATGAAGGCGGGCGCGGTCGGCGCACTCGAGCGGATCAAGAACCCGTCCCGCGTCGCGCGCCTCGTCATGGAGCGCACGAGCCGCGTCTTCCTCGTCGGCGAGGGAGCCCTTCGGTTCGCGCGCGCGCACGGGATGCCCGAGGAGAACCTCCTCACGGAACGCTCGCGCAAGATCTGGCTCCTCTGGAAGGAACGCTTGTCGAAGAAGGACGACTGGAAGGACGCGGCGAAGGAGATCGAAGACCCGGACATCCGGTGGTACATCGAGCGCTACGGTGACGAGGACTTCCGGCAGGGTACGATCAACTGCAACGCCGTCACCGCGGGAGGAGACCTCGCCGGTGTGACGACGACGAGCGGGCTCTTCTTCAAAATCCCGGGGAGACTCGGCGACTCTCCCGTCATCGGAGCCGGCCTTTACGTGGACGGTGAGGTCGGTGCGTGCGGCTCGACGGGGTGGGGCGAGGGCAACCTGCGCTCCTGCGGCTCGCACACGGTCGTCGAGCTCATGCGGCAGGGCAAGTCGCCCGAACAGGCGGCGCTCGGGACCCTGGAGCGGATCGTCGCGATGGCGCGGGAGAACCGGACCGCCGACGGGCGTCCCGACTTCAACATCAACTTCTACGCCGTGAACAAGAAGGGGGAGTATTCGGGCGCCGCCGTGTGGAACGGGCCGAAGAGCGGCCGATGGGGTCCCTCCCGGTTCGCCGTGGCGGACGCCGCCGGCGCGAGGATTCAGGAGTCGGCGTACCTCTACAAGAGAAGCCGATAGCGTTCGACTACGGAGTCGGAACCGCGCCCCTCCCACCTGACAGGATGCCGTTGACGGCGTCCACCCGGCGCTCGAACACGCGTCGCAGCTTTCCGATCTCGCCTTCGGCTGCGGAAATTCGCACGCCCGCCCCCTGGAACTCGAAGCGGAGCACGGCCTCGCGGTCTTCGCGGGTCATCCCGAGGATCCCGGCGCGGTAGGCACGCATCCACTCCGGCGACGGCTCCGAGTCGAGGCGCAGGCGGTACCACTGCTTCCCGTCGGGGCTCTTGTCCTCCGGGATGGGCGCCTCATTCGAAAGATAGACGCGGTGCGTCGGAGGCGCTTCGCCGGGACGGCGACGGTTCGGTTTGCGGTACTGCGGTCTTCTGGGAATGGGAGCCTCCTTCGA
>JBKJVY010000350.1:0-7975 GCA_046717185.1 Thermoanaerobaculia bacterium | reverse complement strand
GCTGCCGCGGGCGGTGCAGCCATCACCGGAGCGGGCGCCGGCGTTGCGTGCTTCGCGGCAGGCGGAAGCGGAGCCTGCGCGGCTGGAGGGGCGGCGGGGGGAGCGGGCGCCGGAGGCGCAGCCGGCGCCACGGCAGCGGGAGGCGCCGATTCAGCGGGTTTCGTGTCCGCCGCGGGCGTCGGCGCGGTGGCTTCGCCGGCCTCGCCGATCAGCGCGACGACGGTGTTGATCGCAACGGTCTCGCCTTCCTGGACCCGAATTTCGAGCAGCGTGCCGGCGACCGGGGCGGGGATCTCCGCGTCCACCTTGTCGGTCGAAATCTCAAAGATCGGCTCGTCTCGCTTGACGGATTCGCCCACCTTTTTCATCCACTTCGTGATCGTCCCCTCGGCGATCGACTCGCCCATCTGGGGCATGATGACCTCGCTCGGCATCCGGCTCCTCCGAGAACGAGAATAGCATCGCGGAGCAGGGTGGGTGCGGCCACGAAGGGTCGCCGTTCCCCTCCCCGACCGCTCGCCACCGTTCGCCGGTCGCGAGACGCCGTTCGCCTAATGGGGCGAGACGACCGGGTCCGGATCCCGTAGCTTCTCGGTGACGAAGGAGGCAACGATGGTTTCGGAAACAGTCCAACGCCACAGGCGAGTCATGGCCGCGGTCTTCGGGGTGATCCTGATCGGGCTCGGTGCGATCTTTACGCTCGACAACCTCGGCTACGTGGACGCCTTTCGGTTCAGGGAGTACTGGCCGGTGGTCATGATCGGGTTCGGTCTCGCCTCTCTGATCGCGCCGAAGGACGCCGGAGACCCGGCCTCGGGAGCGGTCCTGACAGCGCTCGGAACGTTCTTCCTGCTGCGCAACCTCGACGTCATCGACTGGCGGTTCCGCGACGTCTGGCCGATGTTCCTCATCCTCGCCGGCGTCGCGCTGATCGCGCGGTCTCTGACCGAGCGTCAGGCTCCCCGTCCGGACGATGCGGGCTCGCTCTCGAACGGAGGCGCGCGATGACGGAAAAGCTTGCTTCGCGGATCACGGGCCGGGTGATCATCGGCGGCCTGCTCATTTTCTTCGGGCTGATCTTCAGTCTCGACAACGCCGGCGTCCTGGACGCGGGCGACATCTTCGACTACTGGCCGATGATCCTGATCGTCCTCGGGCTTCTCAAGGTGCTCCAGCCGCGAGAAGATGGGCAGCGGCCCTTCGGCATGGCGCTGCTCGGCCTCGGCGTTTTCCTGCAGCTCCAGATGCTCATCTTCACTTCCTGGCGGCTCTCCCTCTTTCCGGTTCTGCTCCTGGGGGGCGGAGGGCTTCTCGTGTGGCGCTCCCTCGGTCGGAGCCGCGACCGGGCGCCCGCCCACCTTTCGGATGGAATGTCGGACTTCGCTTTCATGGGGGGCGTCAACCGCGTCGTCGAGAGCCGGGACTTTCGCGGCGGCGAGGCGACGGCGGTCATGGGGGCAGTCGAGCTCGATCTGCGCGGCTCGACCATCGCGACTTCCCCGGCGATCATCGACGTCTTCGCCCTCTGGGGCGGGATCGAGATCACCGTGCCGCCGGAGTGGAAGGTGGACGTGCGGGGAATTCCGATCCTCGGGGGCTTCGAGAACAGAGCGCGCTCTTCGGTTCACGACGCCACGGTGCCGGAGCAAGTGCTCGTGATCCGGGGCACGGCGCTCATGGGCGGCGTCGAGATCAAGAACTGATGCACCCGATCCTCGCCCGCAAGGGTCGCTCCGTCCGGCTTCTGCTCGGCGCCGTTCCGCTCGCGGCGCTCCTGACCGGCGTGCTCGCGCGCCCCGGCGCGTTCACTCTGGCCGAGGGGATGTCCCTCGCGCTTCCGCTCGCGTTCGTTTCACTCTTCCTCTTTTTATCGGTCTGGTACACGTGCCGGGCCGCGCCGCTCCGGGGGCCGAACCTCGTGCGGATCGGGGTCACGCACGTCGGGGCGGCGGTCCTGACGAGCGCGATGTGGGTTCTTTCGGGAACCGGCCTGTCCCGGCTTCTCGTCCCGCTGTGGGGAGCCGACTTTCCATCCCGTTTCGCCGCGCAGGTGCCCGTTCTGTTCTCGACCGGCGTACTCCTCTACGCACTTTCCCTCGCCTTCCACTCGATGCTGCTGGCGTCGGAGTCCGCCCGCGACGCCGAGCGGCGCGCGCTCGAGATGCAGGTTCTCGCCCGCGAGGCGGAACTGAAGGCCCTGCGCTCGCAGATTCATCCCCACTTTCTCTTCAACAGCTTGAACTCGATCTCCGCTCTCGCCGGGACCGACCCCGGCCGAGCGCGCGAGATGTGTCTCTCGCTGTCCGACTTCCTGCGAAAGAGCCTCGCGCTCGGTGAGCGCGAGAGGATTCCCGTGGGTGAAGAGCTCGACCTCGCCAAGGCGTACCTCGACGTGGAGCGACTTCGATTCGGAGCGCGCCTTGCCATCGAGGAGGACGTCGAGCCGGAGGGGCGGGCGTGTCTCGTTCCCCCGCTACTTCTTCAGCCCCTCGTCGAGAACGCGGTGCGCCACGGAATCGCTACCCGGATCGAGGGAGGCGTCATCCGGCTGGAGGCGCGCCGCACCGGAAACCGCCTCCGTATCGTGATCGAGAACCCGTTCGATCCGGACGCGCCCGCGCGCGCCGGGACCGGCGTCGGGCTATCGAATGTCCGCCGGCGGCTCGCCGCGCGCTACGGCCCCGACGCTCTTTTCGCGGCACGGCGCCTCAAGGATCGATACCTCGTCGTCCTCTCCGTGCCGGCGGAAATCTCGGCGTGAAGCCCGGGCCGGAGGCGGAAACCGGAGTCCTCATCGTCGACGACGAGGAACCGGCCCGCTCGATCGTGCGCGAGGTCCTGTCCGCGCAGCCCGGCGTCCGGATTCTCGGAGAGTGCTCGAACGGATTCGAGGCGGTGAAGGCGGCCGCAGAGCTCCAGCCGGATGTCGTCTTTCTCGACATCGAGATGCCGAAGCTCGACGGCTTCGAGGTGCGGGAGCTGATCGATCCGAGGATCGCGGTCGTGTTCGTCACGGCGTACGACAGCTACGCGCTGCGCGCCTTCGAGGTCCATGCGGTGGACTACGTGCTCAAGCCGTTCCACCCGGATCGCCTTACGGCCGCGCTCGAACGCGCGCGGGGCCGCGTGGGACAGCAGGGGGGAAGCGATCCCTCGGCGCTCGCCGTGGCGGCCCGCCCGCCCGGGACCCGTCTCTCCCGCATCGTCGTCCGCGACGGCGCGAGCGTGCACGTGATCCCGGTCGCGAAGCTCGACCTGGTCGAGGCTCAGGACGACTACGTGCTCCTGAAGAGTGAGGGGAAGAAGTTCCGGAAGCAGCAGACGATCGGCGGCCTCGCCGAAGCCCTCGATCCGAACCGGTTCGTGCGAATCCACCGTTCCTACCTGCTCAACCTCGACCGGCTCGCCCGCCTGGAGCTCTACTCGAAAGGGAGCTACGTCGCCATCCTCGCCGATGGCTCGCGCGTCCCCGTGAGCCGCGAAGGCCACGCCCGGCTGAACGCCCTGCTCGAAGGCGGGAGACGGTAGGCGCCGTCGACGGCGCATCTCGCGCCGGGCGCTTTCGAGAATAATGCGCCCTCAGTGTCCCGAGAGCCCGGATCCCTCGCGGCCCCCGTCGTCCACAAGTTCGGAGGAGCCTCGCTCGAGGATGCGAGCGCCATGCGCCACGCGCTGTCCATCGTCGAGACCGGTCCACGTCCCGCCGTAGTTGTTGTTTCGGCCTTCGCCGGCGTGACGGACGCCCTTCTCGGAATTGCCGACGAGCTCCCTCACGGCCGTGACCCGGCGATCCGGAAAACCGTCGGGGATCTGCGAAAGCGATACGAGTCTTCTGCGCGCGCGGCCATCCCGGAGGGTGAAAGCCGTCGGCGGCTGCGGGACTCCATCCGCCGCGTTTTTGACGAAATCGAGTCACTCTCCCGCGCGCCCGCTCTTCTGAGGGAGCTTTCGCCGCGAGCGCTCGACCACCTCCTCGCACAGGGCGAGGATCTGGCGGCGCGGGTCTTTTCCGCCGGACTTGTGGCGCGCGGCGTTCGTTCGGAGCACGTGAGCGCTCTCGAGCTCATCGCGACGGACGGGTACGCCGGCCAGGCTTCCCCCGACCTCGCCGCGACCGACCGACGTGTCCGGCGCAGACTGCGTCCGCTGCTCGCGAAAGGCGTCGTACCGGTCGTGCCCGGTTTCGTCGGCGCGGACGCGGAAGGTCGGGCGGTGACGCTCGGCCGCGGCGGCTCGGACCTGACGGCGACTCTTCTCGGCCGAGCACTCGGCGCTTCTGCCGTTCACCTCTGGAAGGACGTCGAGGGGTTTTTGACGGCCGATCCGCGCGTCGTCCCGGACGCCCGCGTGATTCCGCAGCTGAACGTCCGCGAAGCAGCGGAGCTCGCCTACTACGGCGCGAAAGTCCTCCACCCGCGAGCGCTCATCCCGCTCGGCGGCCGGGTCCCGGTTTTCGTACGGCCGTTCCGATTCCCGGACCGCCGCGGCACGGAGATTTCCGGGCGCCGCACGCTCGAGCGGTACCCGGTCAAGGCGCTCTCCGCGATTGCGAACCAGGCCCTCGTGACGGTGGCGGGCAACGGGATGCTGGGCGTGCCGGGGATTGCGGCGCGGACCTTCGGCGCCCTTCACAAGAAGGGGATCTCCGTCTCTCTCATCTCGCAGGCGTCCTCTGAGCACTCGATCTGCGCCGGCATCCCGGGACAGCAGGCCGAGGAGGCGAGACGGAGCCTGCTCGAGGCGTTTCGCGAAGAAATTACGCGCCGCGAGGTGGACGGCGTGGAGGTGCTCGGAGACCTGGCCACGATCTCCGTCGTCGGACTCGGAATGGCCGGTACACCCGGCATCGCGGCGAGGGTATTCGGTGCGCTTTCCGGCGGCGGGATCAACGTCGTCGCGATCGCGCAGGGCTCCTCGGAGCTGAACATCTCCTTTGTGGTCGCTTCGGGACAGGCGGGAGAGGCGCAGCGCCGGATCCACGATGCGTTCCAGCTCTCGAAAATCGGGGGAGGGCAGGCGGCCGCCGCCGAACGCGCGGACGTCGTCCTTCTCGGATTCGGCCAGGTGGGCCGCACCCTGGCCCGCCTGATCGTCCGATCGTCGCGCCGGTCGAAGCTTTCCCTGGTCGCTGTGATCGATCGGGGCGGATACGCTTTCCGTTCGACCGGACTCTCCGTCCGCGACCTCACCGAGCTCACCGCCTCGAAAGTCGGCTCGCGTTCCGTTCGCCACACGGCCCGCGGGGTCCGGGCGAGCGCTCCGGAAGCGGTCGCCGCGCTCGCCCAGCACGCGCTTTCACGGCCGATCCTGGTCGATGTGACGGCGGGAGAGACCGGCGCGCTCCTCGAGAAGTCCGTCTCGGCCGGATTCGATCTCGTGCTCGCCAACAAGCGGCCGCTTTCGGGGAGGCGCGAAGACGCGGAGCGGATCGAGCGAGCCGTCCGGACGGGCGGTCGCCGTCTCCGTTTCGAGGCGACCGTCGGGGCGGGTCTGCCGATTCTCGATGCCTATCGAAAGCTCGTCGAGTCGGGGGATCGAGTCGTCAAGATCGAAGGCTGTCTCTCCGGTACTCTCGGCTTTCTTCTGACCGAGATGGAAGCCGGGCGTTCTTTCTCTCGCGGCGTTCGCCGGGCGATGGAACGGGGGTACACCGAGCCCGATCCCCGGGACGACCTTTCCGGAGCCGACGTCGGGCGCAAAGCGCTCATCCTCGGCCGCCTCCTCGGATTCCGGGGCGAGCCCGAGGACGTCGCCGTCGAGCCCCTCCTTGCCGCCGCCGTCCGCCGGCTTCCGCTCACGCGCTTTCTCGAACGGCTCGAGGAGCGCGATTCCGAGTGGGCGGAGCGTCTCTCGCGCGCCCGGGCGCGCCAGAAAACGCTGCGGTACATCGCGTCGGTGACGCGCCGGCGAATCCGGGTGGGGCTCGCGGAGGTCGGGCCCGAGAGTCCGTTTGCGGGGCTTCGGGGCACCGACAACCAGGTTGCCTTCACGACGATGCGTTACCGGTCGAACCCCCTCGTGATCCAGGGACCCGGCGCGGGCCTCGCCGTGACCGCCGCCGGGATCTACAACGACGTGGCGGATCTGGCCGAATCCGGCGCGCGATCCGGCCGGGTCCCGATTCGAACGGCGGGAGCATGAGACGAGTCCGCGCCTTCGCGCCCGGAACCGTCGCGAATCTCGGGCCGGGTCTCGACATCCTCGGCCTCGCGGTCGCGGGCGCCGGCGATACGGTCCTGGTCGAGCGGGCGGGGAACCGGGAAATTGCGATCCGTGCGTCCGGCCATCCCGAGATCCCGGGCGACTCCGGGAAAAACACCGCGGGCATCGCCGCCGCGCGCGTGCGCGCCCTGGCCTCCGCGCAGTCGATCGGCCTCACCCTCGAAATCGCGAAGGGGCTGCCGCTCTCGGGCGGACAGGGGGGCAGCGCCGCTTCCGCCGTCGCGGCGGCGGTCGCCGTGAACGAGCTCCTCGGCTCTCCCCTGAAACGAGAGCAGCTCCTCGACCCCTGCCTCGAGGCCGAGGCGGCGGTATCCGGCCGGCACGCGGACAACGTGGCGGCGGCTCTCTTCGGCGGCGTCGTTCTCATCCGTACGATGGATCCGATCGACGTGATCCGGCTCTCTTTCCCCGAGGAGCTCCGCGTCGTCGTCGTCGCGCCGCAGCAGAGCGTCCGCACCGCGGAGTCGAGGAGGCGCCTTCCCCGGACGGTCACTTTGCCGGACGCCCTCGCGCAGGCGGCTGCCGTCGGCGCGTTCGTGACGGCGCTCGCGACCGGCGACTTCGACCTTCTCCGCCGCTCGATCGAGGATCGAATCGCGGAGCCGGCGAGGGCCCCTCACCTTCCCGGGTTCGTCGCCGCGAAGCAAAAGGCGCTCGAAGCGGGCGCCCTCGGCTGCTCGATCTCGGGCAGTGGCCCCGCTTCCTTCGCCTTCGCGGTCGGCCACGGGAGCGCGCGCCGGATCGCCAAGGCGATGGTGGACGGATATCGGTCGGAGGGAGTCCCGGCGAGCGCGCGGGTCGGACCGATCGACGCGGTCGGGGCGCGAGTCATCGGCGTCGAGGGCTGACGCCTTGGACGCCGGGCGCCGGAGCTGGCAGCTCTGTCCGCGGTGCCGGGAGGAGCTCCCGCTGTCGCTCGCGAAAACCGTGTGCCCGCGGTGCGGCGACCTTCTCGAAGTGCGGCACCGGGCGCCCGGGATCTCCGGAGCCGAGCTGCGCGACCTCTTCGCGGCGCGGCGCCACGGGCGAGGGCCACTCGATGCCTCCGGCGTGTGGAGGTTTCGGGAGATCGTGCTCACCGACGTCGGAGACGAAGTCGTCACGCACCCGGAGGGGAACACTCCGCTCCTCGTGCGGACGTCGGTCTCCCGCTGGGTGGGACAGGACGACTTCTCGCTGAAGCACGAGGGGCACAACCCCACCGGGTCCTTCAAGGACCGCGGAATGACCGTCGGAGTCACGCAGGCGAAGAGGTTGGCGGCGCGCGCGATCGCTTGTGCGTCGACGGGAAACACGTCCGCGTCGCTTGCGGCGTACGGCGCGCTCGCCGGAATCCCGGCGCTCGTCTTCGTCCCGGCCGGTCAGGTCGCGGCAGGCAAGCTCGCGCAGACGCTCGCGTACGGCGCGAAGACGCTCGTCGTCCGCGGCGACTTCGACGCCTGCTTTGCGCTCGCGCTCGAGGCCAGCGAAAAGCTGAACGTCTATCTCCTGAACTCGGTGAACCCGTTCCGGCTCGAGGGACAGAAGACGATCGTGTTCGAGACGCTCGAGCAGCTCGGTTGGGAGGGGCCGGACTGGATCGTGCTGCCCGCCGGGAACCTCGGCAACACCTCGGCCTTCGGGAAGGCGCTTCGGGAAGCGCGGGACCTGGGGCTCATTTCGCGCCTGCCGCGGCTCGCGGCGATCCAGGCGGAGGGGGCAAATCCCTTCGCACGCGCTTTCCGCGAAGGGTTCGCGCACCGGCACCGCCTTC
>JBKJVY010000349.1:0-2938 GCA_046717185.1 Thermoanaerobaculia bacterium | reverse complement strand
GTGGGTTTACTCGCCCTCGCGGCAGTGAGATGCGACCGCGGCCACGATCGAGCGCGGGCCGGCCGGTCCAGTCTGACCGTTATTTATTGGGATAACCAGTGGCCGGTGTTATTCACGGACAGCTCCTCGCAATTCCTTGTGTTCCTTCCGTTGGTGACCCGCAACGCGAAAGGAGACCTGGAAGGGCGGCTGGCCGACCGCTGGGAACACTCATCGGACTATCGTACCTGGACGATCCACCTCCGCACCGACGTGAAGTGGCAGGACGGTGTCCCGGTCACCGCGCATGACGTCAAGTTCACGCTCGAGCTCATGATGCATCCCGATGTCCTCTCTGTGCCGCCCGGTGCGCTCTCCGTGACCGTGCTCGACGACAGCACGTACACGATCGCCTATCCCACGCGGGCGATCGTACCCGCGAACGACAGCGGGCCGACCGGCAGTCCGATGGATGACTACACGGTCTATTACCCAAAACATATGTTGGAGAACCTTGATCCGAAGGCGTTTAAGAGTTGGGAGTTTTGGACGCGCCCGGTGGGGAACGGTCCCTACCGCTACGTCCGCCACGTGCCTCACACGATGATGGAGTTCGAGGCGAATCCCGAGTACTACCGAGGCAAGCCCAAGATCGACCGGGTCGTGCTGAAGTTCATCGCTTTGAACGCCAGCGAGGGGCCGGAGCTGTTGAGCGGGAACGCGCAGGCGGCGTGGGGGTCCAGCTTTGGAACGACGGCGAGACACGATCCGCGGTTTGAGAACTATTACGAAATAGGCGGCGGTCTGCGAGGCATCGTATGGAACCATCGTCACCAACTCTTTCGTGAGCCGGGCGTGCGCCAGGCATTGACCCTTGCCATCAACCGGCCCGAGTTGCATAAAGTCCTCGATCTTCCGGCAGGGCTTCCCATTCTTGATGTCGTTCCTACGAATGGGCAGATGAGCCGTGGTGAGATTCCCGATCCGTTGCCGTACGATCCCGAGCGGGCGAAACGGTTGCTCGACGCTGCAGGGTGGCACGTTGACAGGAACGGCGTTCGGACGCAAAACGGAAAGCCATACCGCTTCACGGTGCTGACGAGCTCGACCAACGAACTCGAAAAGGCAGCCGTCTACATTCAGGCGCAGCTCCACAAAGTGGGGATCCGCATGGACATCCAGACTATGGATTGGTCGGGCGTCAAGGCGCACGTGACAGCGGGCACGTTCGAGGCCGCCATGGTCCACATGAACCGGAATTTCACGAGTCCCATCGGGCTCCTCTGGCTGTTCGGCCCGGAGTCTGCTCTCGGATACTTCAATCCGAAGGTCATCACCCTCTTCAACAAAAGCCGGGAGACTCTGGACCCGGACGAGGTCGATCGGATTCACCGCGAGGCGATGCCGATTTTCCAGGCCGACCTGCCGGTCACGTTCCTCTATCCGGCCATCGACTTCATGGCGGCCTCTCGACGCCTCCGCGGGCTCAGCAGTCCCTACCATGCCGACATCGTCCGGTACATGGAGGACCTCTGGCTGGAGGATCGGAGCGATTGATAGGCCAAAAGAAAAGCGCCCTGCGGGCTCCCCTCGGTCGGCGCCGATTTTTGCAGGTGTGCGCTGGTTCTCTGGCTCTCGCCGCTGCCGGCTGCCGTCGAGGCCGCGATCGAGCACCCGCTGAATCCAACACGATCACCGTTGCCTATCCCGGCGACGAGCGGGTGCTCGGTCCGCACTGGGACATGCCGGCCAAATTCCTGGTGTTCCTGCCGCTGGTCACGTACGACAAGAACGGCGAGCTGGAGGGTCGGCTGGCAAGCTCGTGGGAGCACTCGCCGGACTACCGCACATGGACGATCCGGCTGCGCAACGACGTGCGCTGGCACGACGGCGTCCCCGTGACCGCGCACGACATCAAGTTTACGCACGAGCTGCTCTCGAACCCGCACGTGCTCTGGGAGACGTCCGGGGCCACGTTCGACGTCATCGATGACAGCACGTATTCGGTGACGTTCCGGGGTCGCCACGGCAGCCCGCTGAGCACCTGGAGTGTCTACTACCCGAAGCACCTGCTGGAGCGGCTGGACCCGAAGGAGTTCTCGCGGTGGGACTTCTGGACTCGGCCGGTCGGCAACGGTCCCTATCGTTACGCGCGGCACATTCCGCAGACGCTCATCGAGCTGAAGGCGAATCCCGATTACTACCGTGGCAAGCCCAAGATCGACCGGGTGAGGCTGAAGCTGACCAGCAACACGGGGTTGACGGAGCTCCTCGGCGGGGAGGTGGACGCGAGCGCATACCTGAACCCCACCGAGATCCTGAAGCTCGCCGGAAGCCCCCGGTTCGAGGTCTACCATGAGGTCTACGGAGACCAGCTCAATGCGATCGCCTGGAACCAGAGACATCCGGCGTTGCGGGACCCTCGCGTCCGCCGCGCGCTCACCCTGGCGATCGACCGACGACAACTCCTCGGCGTCCTGAATCTTCCGTCGGATCTTCCGATCGCGGACGTTCTCTCTACGGAACGGCAGTTTCGACGTCGCGAGCTGCCGCCCCCGCTCCCCTACGATCCCGCCGGAGCGGCGGCCCTGCTGGCTTCCGCCGGATGGCGCGACGAAAACGAGGATGGGATACGCGAGCGCGACGGGCAGCCGCTCGCCTTCCGAATGCTGATCTCCCCCGAAGAGGAGTCGGCCGCGGTCTTCGTGCAGGACGCGCTACGCCGCGTCGGTGTCCGAGTCGAGATCGATCGGCTGGACCTGAATCTCGTCCGCCGGCGGATCCGGAAGGGGGACTTCGACGCGGCGATCCGCGTGTTCTCGAACGAGCTGGGCGGGAACTTCGGGCAGCTCAAGATGTTCGGCCCCGGCTCGCCGATCGGCTACCGGAACGCTCGCGTCCGGGAGCTCCTCGAGACGGCCGATCGGACGTTCGATCCCGATTCGCTGGACGCGATCTA
>JBKJVY010000348.1:0-3275 GCA_046717185.1 Thermoanaerobaculia bacterium | reverse complement strand
GGGGACCTACCACCTGCACCTTCGCTACAACTATTCCGTTTCCGGAACGGTGCAGCCGCCCTTCCACCTTTCGCGCGCGTTCACGGTCATCGACCAGATCATCCTTTCGCTCTCCGCGTCTCCGACGTCGGCGGACGCGGGGACACCGATCACCTTCACGGCGACCGGAGGGCTCCCGGGTTCGGTCTACGGATGGAACTTCGGGGACAACCTTTTCGGTGGATTCACCACGGGTGGTACGACGAACACGCACGCGTACTCGAGCGCGGGCGCCTTCACAGCGACCGTGTGCGTCACGAACGTCTCTCCGCAGCCTTGCGCGACCGCTTCGGTGACCATCACCGGTTCCGCGCCTCCGCCGCCTCCGCCGCCTCCTCCTCCTCCGTCGGGACTCTCCGTGTCCCTTTCCTGTCCGTCGAGCGGCGGCGTCGGGGCCACCATCTCCTGCACGGCGTCGGCCTCGGGCGGGACCTCCTACACGTACCGCTGGAACTGGGGCGACAACGCCTTCGCGTTCGATCCCGGCCCGGCGACCAATTCGCACAGCTACTCGGCCGCCGGCTCCTACGTCGTGATCGTGCAGGTGACGAGCGGAGGTAATACGACCAACGCCAGCGCCACGATCTCCATCGGCGGGAGCGGCCCGCCGCCCCCGCCTCCGAGCAATATCAGCGCAACGTTGAGCTGCCCGGCCCAGGGAACGGCGGGAACCCCGATCTCGTGCACGATCAACGCGAGCGGAGGCTCGACGTACTCCTACAGCTGGCACTGGGGAGACAACCAGTTCGGCGGTTTCGCCCCGGGCCCGGCGACTCACTCGCACACCTACTCCTCCGCGGGTGGCTTCACCGTGACCGTACAGGTGACTAGCGGAACGGCGTCCGCCGTCGCAACGACAAACGTAAACATCGTCCCGAGCGGTCCGCCCGCCCCGTCGGCGACCTACACGGTCACCGGCGCGACTCAGAACCAGTTCAACGGGACGTGGGAGGCTGAATCCGGTCGTACGGTCTCGTTCGCCGCGACCGAGCCGGACACGGCCGCGACGTTCTCCTGGGCCGTCTCAGGCGGAACGACGACACCAGCAGGGCCCTTCACGGTACGAACGCCTTCGTTCGCATTCTCCGGAACCGGCCCCCGCACCGTAACGCTGACAGCCACCGGAGGCGGGACCGTGACGTCGGGAGTCACCTCGACTCAGATCCGTTTCACGATCACCGCTCCGCGGTTCCAGGCGCTCATGATTCCGGGCGCGGGCCACATCGATCCGGTTGCGCCCGCGACCGACGGCACGTGGGCGACGGACCTTTCGGTCACGAACCCCGGCAGTTCTCCGATGACTCTCACGCTCTACTTCGAGCCTTTCGGGACGACGTTCCCCGCCGATCTCTCGCTGATCCCGCTCGACTCGCGCAACAACGTTTTGCTTGACGCGGGGCAGTCCTACTCCGCCACGGACGTGATCAGCCGGCTGTCTCCGCCGAAGACGGGCCGGGGAGTTCTCCTTCTCAAGTTCGACGGCGGCAACGCCGAACCGATTGCGACGGCGACCGTCTATTACACCGCGCAGGGCCGCTCCTACGGATCTTCCCTTCCGACGTTCCGGGTGGGGCCCTACGGTACGACGACGACGCTCTCCGCGGACACCGCCGGGGAACAGACCCTCGTCGGCCTGCGCAACGACCCCAACTACCGCTTCAACGTGTCTCTCTTCAACGCTTCGGGGCAGGCCGGCTCCTTCCGACTTACGGCGTTCGGTGAGGACGGCGTTCAGGTGCCCCTTCTCGACGAGGCCGGCGCCCCCACGCTTTCCCGGGAGTTTCCGATCGCACCCTTCGCGCAGGCGCTTCTCCAGGCCGGGGAGCTCGGGCTCGCCGACGCGACGAAGCGCTATGTCCTCAAGGCGACGCCCTCCTCCTCGACCGGCACGCTCATCGCGGCGGCGTCGGCGCTCGACCGCCGCAACAACGACCTCGTCCAGGTCAGCGACGACACCCCGCGCCTGCCGGCTGCGGCCGACAGTCTCATCGAGTACTACATCCCCGGCGTGGGCCGCATCGGCCGCGACGACGTCGTGGACGGGCCGCACTGGAAGACCGATCTGACGCTCTACAGCAACAGCTCGCTCCCGCGGGATCTCACCTTCGAGTACCGCTTCACCGACCGCAACGGCGCGGAGCGTCGGGTCCTCGCCCCGGTTTCCATCGGCTCGGGCCGTTCGGTGATTCTCGACGACGTCGTGGGCGTCGTGCTCGCTCAATACTCTCCTGCGGACGTGAACCTCCGCCAGGAGTCCACCCTCGGGTTGCTGAGGATTTCCTACCGAGCTGCGGGCGATTCGACGGCCAACCCGCTCCTGATCGGCGGGCGCATCTACGACGACCGCGGGGCCGCGGGAACCGCGGGCATGCAGCTCTCCGTCTACTCCAATGGAGAGAGCGTCGCGCCCGGAAGCCCGCTCCTTCTGCCCGGCGCCCAGCAGAACCTGCGCTTCCGGACGAACATCGGCTTCTTCTCCATGGGAGACCTGCCCACGCGGGTCCGCGTCAGCGGGGTCAAACAGGACGGATCGGTTGCCGGCACATTCGAGTTCCTCCTGAACGACGCGAGCCGGTCGGGTCACTACGTCCAGCTTCCGATGTCCGCGATCCCCGGCATCGTCGGCGAGCCGATGACCGTCAAAGTGGAGGTGCTCGAGGGGAGCCGGGTCGGCGCCTACGTCGTCACCGTCGACCAGATCAGCTTCGACACCGTCTTCGTTCAGGGACGTCCGACGAGACTTGCCAACTGAAGAACCTCGTGCTTCCAGAAAACCCCGGCGTGCGCCGGGGTTTTCTTTTTTATAGTTCTTGTTGGCCGCCTCGACGGCGGCCGGAGAGAGTAAGCGGCCGCGAGGCAACATCCCATGGCTCAAAAGCGACAGACGGGTAACTCGCGGGAAACGTAAGAATCATGGGCAGACGGTAGAATGGCCCTGCCTCCGACCGAACCGATGAACGAGAGCGAAAACCCTTCGAGCCGGCCTGTCTCGGCGACCGTTCTGTTGGAGGCGGAAGCCGTTTCTCCATACCTTCACGAGCGCGGCCCTGTCCTGTACAACCCGATCAGCGGCGAATCGCTCCCGAAGGACGGGCCCGCCTTCCGGGCGCTGTCGCTCATGCGCCGGGGAATGACCGCCGACGTCGATCCGGCCCTGCTGGAGCACCTGCGCGCTGCGCGCTTCCTGATCGAGGACCTCGACTCCGAGACCCGGCGCACCCACCTTCTCTTTGTCT
>JBKJVY010000347.1:0-2829 GCA_046717185.1 Thermoanaerobaculia bacterium | reverse complement strand
CTCTCGAGGCGCTCGCGGTCATCGAGGAGGCGTGGGGCCTGCCGATCGACGCGGCTCTCGAGGTCGAGAGCCGCCGGATCGCCAACGTCTTCGGGGGCGAAGTCCAGCGAAACCTGCTCAACATCTTCTTCCTCACCGAGCAGGTGAAGAAGGAAACCGGTGTGGACGACCCATCGGTGCGCCCCCGGGACGTGGCGCATCTGGGAGTCCTCGGCGCCGGGCTCATGGGCGGCGGGATCGCTCAGCTCGCGGCGGATCGCGGCATCCCCGCGCGGATGAAGGACGTCGATCCGACGGCTCTCGCGCGCGGGTTCGCGGCTGCCGCAGGCGTGTGGCGCCCGGAGGTCCGGCGCCGGCGGATCAAGGAGCGGGAGATGACCGTGCGCATGGCGCGGCTCTCCGGGACGCTCGACTACTCCGGCTTCGCTCGGTGCGAGGTCACGGTCGAGGCGGTCGTGGAGAAGCTCGAGATCAAGCGCGCCGTGCTCGCCGAGTGGGAGACGGCGGTACCCGACGACGCCCTCTTCGCCTCGAACACGTCGACCATCCCGATCGCGCAGATCGCCGCGGAGGCGGGACGCCCCGAAAACGTGGCGGGGATGCACTTCTTCAACCCGGTGCACCGGATGCCGCTCGTCGAGGTGATACGCGGGGAGAAGTCGTCCGACGAAACGGTCGCCACGATCTTCGCCCTCGCGAAGAGGCTCGGGAAGATCCCGGTCGTCGTCGCCGACCTCCCCGGCTTCCTCGTGAACCGCATCCTGGCGCCGTATCTCTCCGAGGCCGTTCGGCTCGTTCGTGAGGGTTGCCGGATCGAGGACGTGGATCGGACCTTGACGGACTTCGGAATGCCGGTCGGGCCCCTCGCGCTGCTCGACGACGTCGGCCTCGACGTCGCGGTCAAGGCGGGCGAGGTGCTCCAGGCGGCCTTTCCCCAGCGCATCAAGCCGGGCGGGGACGAGGCGCTCGTGGCCGCGGGGCGGCTCGGCCGCAAGAGCGGGGCGGGGTTCTACGAGTACACCGGCGGCAAGCGCGGCGCCGCTTCCCAGGCGGCGTACGAGGCGCTGCGCGCGAAACCCGCTCAGACTCCGCCCTACTCCCGCGACCTGATCGAGTCGCGCCTCGTACTCCCGATGGTCAACGAAGCGGCGTTCTGTCTCGAGGACGGTGTCGTGTCGGCGCCCGCGAAGCTCGACCTCGCGATGATCCTCGGCACTGGGTTCCCGCCGTTTCGCGGCGGGCTGCTCCGATGGGCCGACTCGCTCGGACTCCCGCGCGTGCGGTCACTCCTCGAAGAGCTCACCGAGAAGTTCGGACCGCGCTTCGAGCCGGCGCGCAGCATCCGCCGGCTGGCGGACGCCCGCGGCACCTTCTACGCCGACTCGCGCGCAGGCGTGGACAGCCAGACGGTCTCATGAACGCCGATCCGCGTGCGGAATCCGAGGCGCTGTCGTCGCCGATCAAGGGGCTCTTCGCCGGTCAGATCGTCGAGAACGCGCTCTTCCCTTACCCGGAGCCCTCGCCCGACGAAAAGGAAACGGTTTCGACGTTCCTCGACTCGCTGCGAAGCTTCTCGAAGGACCGGATTGACCCGGCACGGTTCGACCGGGAGCAGCGGATCTCTCCGGAGGTCGTGCGGGGCCTCGCGGAGCTCGGAATCTTCGGGCTCACGATCCCCGAGACCTACGGCGGCTATGGATTCTCATCCTCCGCGTACTGCCGCGTCATGGAGGAGATCGGCTCGACCGACGCCTCGCTCGGCATCCTGATCGGCGGGCACCAGTCGATCGGCCTGAAGGCGCTCCATCTCTACGGCACGGACGAGCAGAAGAAGCGGTGGCTTCCGCCGCTCGCCGCCGGCGAAATGATCGCGGCGTTCGCCCTGACCGAGCCCGAGGCCGGCTCCGACGCCGCGTCGATCCGGACGACCGCCCGCTACGACGCGGCGAGCGGCGACTTCGTTCTGGACGGCACGAAGCACTGGATATCGAACGGCGGTATCGCCGGGTTCTTCACCGTCTTCGCGAAGGACGTCGCGCTCGACGCGAAGGACGAGCACCGCCGGATCACGGCCTTCGCGGTGACCCGGGACCTTCCGGGTCTCGAGATCGGCCCGGAGGAGAAGAAGCTTGGCCTGAAGGGCTCTTCCACCGTTCCGCTCTTCCTGAAGGAACTCCGCGTCCCGGCGGCGAACGTCATCGGCGCTCGCGGAGGAGGGTTCAAGGTCGCCGTCGAAGTGCTCAATACGGGGCGGACCTCGCTCGGCGCCGGTTGCCTCGGCGGGTCGAAGTCGATGATTCGCGAGGCGGCTCTCCACGCCCGGGAGCGCCGGCAATTCGGAACACGGATCGCGGACTTCGAGATGATCCGGGGCAAGTTCGCGCGAATGGTCGTCAACACGTACGCGCTCGAGTCCGTCGTCTTTCTCACGGCGGGCCTCGTCGACCGCGGCCTGTCGGACTACGCGCTCGAAGGCGCGGCCTGCAAGGTGTTCGGGACCGAGACGGTCTGGAACGTCATCAACGACGCGCTTCAGATCGCCGGGGGGAACGGATTCATGGAGGAGTACCCCTACGAGCGGGCCCTTCGCGATTCGCGGGTCAACATGATCTTCGAAGGGACGAACGAGATCCTCCGCGCCCTCGTGGCGCTCTCCGGCGTTCGCGATCTCGCGTCGGACCTCGAGGAGGTCGCGCGGGCGCTGAAGACTCCGCTCAACAACATGGGTGTGCTTTCCGATTTCGTCGGCCGGAAGATCCGGGGCTACGTCACGCCGGAGCGGATCGAGTCCGCCGCGCCCGAGCTCGCTCCCGAGGCGGATCTCGTTAC
>JBKJVY010000346.1:0-9231 GCA_046717185.1 Thermoanaerobaculia bacterium | reverse complement strand
TCAAAAGCTCGGAGACTGGCGCCCACAGTCGCGAGTCCCGGTCCATGAAAACCGTGACGCGAACGGGCTTCGCGAGACCCCCGACGAGCTTTTTGGTCGCGGAGGAGAGGCTGTAAATGCGGGTCTTCGTCCAGTCGGCTCGCAACCAGTGCCGGGAGCTCAGCCAGTTGACGCCCACGAGGAGAGCGAGGCCGAGCGCGATCGCCGCGGCGGAGACGCCCGCGCGCGCCGCGCGACCGCGTCTCACGGGGCCTCCTTCTTCGCGGAAAGAGAGACGGTCGTGAGATACAGGAAGAACGCGGTCGCCGACAGGTAGTAGACGAGCCGCCGCGTGTCCACGACGCCGCGGGAGAACTCCTCCATGTGGTCCCAGAGGTTGAAGTAGCCGAGGGTCTCGCGCTTGTTCGGATCGTTCGACAGGGACTCGAGTAGCCCCGCGGAGAAGACCGGTATCAACATCGCGAACGAGAGGATGGCAGCGACGATCTGGTTCTTCGTCAGCGTCGACGCGAACGTGCCGATCGAGAGGAAGTAAGCGCCGATGAGGGCGATCGCCAGGTAGCCGGCGGCCACCGGCCCGAGGTCGATCGGGGTCTGCAGGCGCAGGATCGCGACGTATACGAGTGTCGGCGCCCAGAGCGTGAGGAAGAACCCGAGGGCGCCGGTGAACTTCCCGAGCACGACGGTCGCCTCCGAGACGGGCGACGTCAGCAGCGTCTCGATCGTTCCGGTCTTTCTCTCCTCCGCGAAGAGACGCATTGTGATGATCGGGACGATGAAGAGGTTGAAGATCCAGAAATACGTGTTGGTGAAGAGGAACGGGAGCGCCTGACCCTTCGGCGCCCCCGGCGCGTTCAGGAAAGCGACGATGGCGGAGAAAATGAAGCCGTTCATCAGCAGGAAAGCGGCGAGGATGACGTAGGCGAGAGGCGACAGGAAGTAGGCGCGCCACTCCCGCCCGACGATGGCGAGGAACTTCCTCACGACGGCGCCTCTCCGGACTCCGGCTCGAAGGAGGTCGGGGCGATCACGGCCGACGGCTCCTCGTGGCGAGTGAGCCGGACGAACACGTCTTCCAGGGAGAGGGCCTCGCGCGTGAGCTCCCGCAGGACCCAGCCGCGGGCGACCGCCGTCCGGAAGACGTCTTCCCTCGGGTCGGCGCCCGTCGCGCACTCGAGCCGCACCCGCGTCTCGCCGTCCCCGCCCTCTTCGGCGACCGCCGTCACTCCGGGGAGGCCCTGAAGGGCGTCGCGTACGTCCACCCGCCCGGCGAAGGCGGCCCGGACGACCGGCGCCCCGGCGAGCCGGCTCTCGAGCTCGGAGACCGTCCCCTCCGCGACGATTCGCCCCCGGTCGATGATGAGGACCCGGTCGCAGACCGCGTCGACCTCCGGGAGGATGTGCGTCGAGAGGAGCACGGCCCGCTCCCTGCCGAGACTCCGGATCGTCTCCCGGATCCGGATGATCTGCCCCGGATCGAGCCCCACCGTCGGTTCATCCAGGATGAGGACCGGCGGTCGGTGGACGAGCGCGCCGGCGAGGGCGGTGCGCTGGCGGAAACCCTTCGAGAGGTTCTCGATCTTCCGGTCTGCCACCTCCGCGAGAAGGCAGCTTTCGATCGCTTCCCCCACCCGGCGGGCGACGTCGGCCCCGCGCACGCCTTCGAGGCGGGCCCGGTAGTTCAGGTACTCACGGACGCGCATCTCCGGGTAGAGCGCCGCCGACTCTGGCAGGTACCCGAGGCTCGCGCGAGCCCGATCCGACTGGGTGACGACGTCGTACCCAGCGACGCGCGCAGTGCCGGAGGTCGGCGGGAGGAAGCCCGTCAGGACCCGCATGGCAGTGGTCTTGCCGGCGCCGTTCGGGCCGAGGAAGCCGACGATCTCCCCTTCGCCGACGGAGAACGAGACGTCGGAGACTGCGACCTGGGTCGAGAAGCGCTTGGTGAGGTTTTCGACTTCGATCATTCGATGGCGCGCCCGAAAAGCGCGCGAAATCTAGCACGGATCGAGGGTTGGCAGCCTGTCAGTATTCCGAGGAGCGCAGCGTCTCTGTCATTCCGAGGAGCGCAAGCGACGAGGAATCTGGATCCCTCTCGGGAAGCAACGGGGACCAGATCCCTCGCTTCGCTCGGGATGACAGGCAGGGCGAAGGGACAGCGATGGGCTCTCCGGAATGCCCGTAAGATGAACTCGTAACGTGATCGTCGTCGAGAACGTTTCCAAAACCTACGGCCGCCTCGGCCGGCGCGTTCGTGCGCTGGACAACGTTTCGCTCGAGGTCGCGCCCGGTGAGACGCTCGGACTCATCGGTCCGAATGGCGCGGGCAAGACGACGCTTCTCTCCTGCCTCCTCGGGTTCCTGAAGCCGGACACGGGTCGGATCACCGTCGATGGAAGACCGCCCGACGACCTCGCGGTCCGCGCTCGAACCGGCTACCTCCCCGAGCGGCTCGGTTTCGACCGGGACCTGCCGGGGCGCTCGTTCCTCGCACACCACTGGCGTCTCGCGGGGGGCGACCCGAAGCGGGCCGGAGCCGAAGCCGAAGCGGCGGCAGACCGGGCCGGGCTCGCGCGGGAGGTCTTGAAACGCCCGCTCAAAACCTACTCGCGCGGCATGCTGCAGCGCATCGGCCTCGCTCAGGCTCTGCTTCGTGAGCCGCAACTTCTCTTTCTCGATGAGCCGGCTTCCGGCACGGACCCCGTTGGGGTCGGTCTCGTTCGCCAGCGGATCCTCGAGACGAAAGCGCGCGGCGCCACGATCGTCCTGAACTCCCACCAGCTCGCCGAGGTGGAGAGAGTCTGCGACCGAATCGTCTTTCTGTCGGAGGGGAGACTCGTCCGGAGCGAGACATTGGGCGGCCAGGCCCCCAGCCGGCGCCGTGGGCGGGTCCGCGTGCCCGGAGAGCGGCTGATCGACGCTTCCGCGATCCTGGCGGGGGAGGCTTTCCAGCCGGAGGCCGAGCCCGACGGGTCGCTCCGCTTCTCGGTCTCCTCCGACGAGGACATGGCCCGCGCGGTCCGGGCGCTGGCGCTCGCCGGCGTGTCCGTTTACGAGGCGAAGGTCTCCGCGGAGCTGGAAGAGCTCTTCTCCGAGAACCCGCGCGCATGATCGAGATGGTCCGCCGCTTCCTGCGGCAGAAATACGGGTCCGCGGGATTCGTCGTGGCGCTCGCGCTTCTCGCTCTGCTCGAGATTCTCCACCTGGCGAGCGGCGGAGCCGAGAGGGGTTTCCAGCTCGCGAACTGGGCGATCTTCGTGCTCGCTGCGGGTTCGGTCTCGCGCGACGTTTCGAGCGGTGCCCTGCAGATGATCCTGTCCCGGCCGATCCGGCGCACCGAGTACCTCTTCGGGCGCTACCTCGGCATCCTCGCCGGATATGCCGCGTTCCTCGCCGTGACGAGCGTTTTCGCCGTTCTCGCCGTGGCCACCATCCCGTCGGGCGCGGCTCGCCTCTCGCTCTCAGGACTCGCCGTGGCCGCCGCCGGCGCCTTCCTCTCCGGCGCGTTCCAGGCCGCGATCCTCCTCTTCTTCTCGACGTTCCTCCCGGGGATCGCGGATCTCCTCGGGCTCCTCATGCTTTACCTGGTCCTGAACCTGCCGCCGTGGAAGACGCCGTGGCTGCGCGATGCGGCCAGGGCCGCACGCGAAAACCTCATCCCCACGGTTCCCTGGAATGAGGTCCTGCGGGGCCACGGGCTTCTCGGGGCGGCCACCGGGCGGTGGGTGTTCGCCCTGTGCGTCTACCTCACGCTCGCCGCGGTCGTCTTCTGCCGAAGGGAGTTGCCCTATGGACAGGACTGAGAACGCCGAGGGCTCCGGCACACCGCTGGACGGCCCGCGGCCGCCGTCCGGCTCGCAGTCGAAGCTCTCGCCGATCATCCTCTGGGTGCTGCTCGCGGCAGCGCTCTTCCGAATCGTCACGACGGTGACCGACAAGGAGAAAGGCAGTGGCGGAGCCGGGCTCGTGAAGTGGACGGCCCCCGAGGGCGCGGTGGCCGCCGCGCGGAGCTCCGGCAAACCCATCCTCTACGATTTCACCGCGGAGTGGTGCGCCCCCTGCAAAATGCTCGACCGGGACGGATGGGCGGACGCGCGGGTCGCCGCCCTCGTCAACGACTCGTTCGTGGCCGCGCGGATCGTGGACCGCACGCGCGAAGACGGAAAGAATGCGCCGTGGATCGACGAGCTCCAGCAGCGTTATCGGGTCAACGCGTTCCCGACGCTCGTCGTCGCGGCGCCCGACGGGCGCGAGATCGCGATCGCGCAGGGCTTCAACGGCAAGGCCAAGCTCATCGAGTTCCTCGAAGGCGCTCGCGCGAAATAGCCGCGGCAGTTCGGAACGACAGTTTCAGCGGCCGCCGCGTTTCAGCGCGCGCTCGAGCCCCTTTTCCCCCGGAGGCTCGCAAGGTCCCGCGCGCCGTGAACGACGGCAATCGTGACCTCAGCGTGCTCCACCAGGTAAATCAACCGGTAGCTCTTGACAAAGAGCTCACGTATCGAAGTCTCGCCGACCTCCGGAACGACACGACCGCGCTCTCCGAAGGTCCTTAGGCTTCGAGCCGCGGCTAGCAGCTCCTGAACGAAAGAGGCGGCGTAGAAAGGAGAATCGCGGGCGATGAATTCCGCTATGCCGTCGAGATCGTCGAGGGCGGCCTCGGCCCACTTCAGGGCATGAGCCACTTGGCGAATCGAGCCTCGGCCTGCTCATCTGTAACCAACTGACCAGACTCGACCTGGGCGACGGCTCGCTCAACTTTCTGCCGAACGTAGATGTGGTACTGAATATCCTCGAGAGAGGCATCATCCGGAACCTCCTCGAGGATACGCCTGATTTCTTCCTTTGCCGGGCTCATCACATCCTCCACCGCTGATTCTACGCTGTCCCCGCGAAGCGGTCGGCGTCTACCCCGGCGCCTGCTTCGCGCCGCGCTCCCGGCGCTCGTCGGGAGGAAACGGGGCCTCCGTCTCCGCCAGAAAGCGGCCCGTCAGGCTCGCCGTCGACTTGCGGATCTCCTCCGGCGGACCCTCCGCCACGATCCGCCCTCCTCCCTCGCCTCCCCCGGGACCCAGGTCGATGATCCAGTCGGAGCTTGCGAGAAAGTCGAGGTGATGCTCCACCGCGACGACCGAGTGACCCCGCAGAATCAGGCGCCGGAAAGTCGCGAGCAGACGATCCACGTCCCGCGAGTGGAGTCCGGTGGTCGGTTCGTCGAACAGGAACAGAACGCCCCGGGCCGTCGCGGGTCGGATGTCGAGGAACGACGCAAGCTTCAGGCGCTGCGCCTCGCCACCCGAGAGAGTCGCTGTCGGCTGGCCGAGCGGCAGGTATCCCAACCCCGCCTCGACGAGCGGGTTCAGGCGCCGGACGATCGCCATCTCGCTCGAGAAAAACACCATCGCCTCGTCCACCGTCATCGCGAGCACGTCGCCGATGTTCTTCCCCCGATGCCTCACCGCGAGGACCTTCCCTTGAAAACGGCGGCCGTCGCAGACCTCGCAGCGGACCGTCACGTCGGCGAGAAACTGCATATCGATCGTCTGCCACCCGGTCCCCTTGCACGCCTCGCAGCGCCCCCCCGCGGTGTTGAACGAAAAGTCGCGGGCCGTGATCTTCCGCGACACCGCGCGGGCGGAGCCCGCGAAGAGCTGGCGGATCTCGTCCCAGGCTTTCGTGTACGTCACGGGGTTCGAGCGGGCCGACCGGCCGAGGGGGGTCTGGTCCACGAGCAGGAGATCGGATACGTGCTCCAGCCCGTCGATCCGGTCGTGGAGCCCGACGTCGAGAGAGACGGCCCCCTTGACCCGGCGGGCGTAGGCGTTGTGCAGGATGTCCCGCACGAGCGTCGACTTTCCCGAGCCGGACACGCCCGAGACCGACACGAGCCGGCCGAGCGGAAAACGCACCGTCAGGTTCTTCAGGTTGTGTTCCCGCGCGCCGACGACGGTCACCGCTCCCTCCGCGCGCCGGAAGGCAACGACGCGGCCGGCCCGCGCCGCCGGGGCAGAAAATCCGGTCGGAGGGGCCGTTCCGCCGCGCCGGCGCAGGAGCTCGCCCGTCGCGGACGACTTCACGCGGGCGAGGGCGCGCGGGGTTCCCTCGAAGAGAACCTGCCCGCCGAGGCGGCCCGCCCCGGGGCCGAGGTCGATGACGTGGTCCGCCGCCTCGATCGCCTCGGGGTCGTGCTCGACGACGACGACGGTGTTGCCGCGATCCGCCAGCCTCCGAAGGATCGCGAGGAGGCGTCGGGTATCCACCGCGTGGAGGCCGATCGTGGGCTCGTCCAGGACGTAGAGCGTGCCGGTGAGCGACCCCCCGAGCGCGGACGCGAGGCCGATCCGCTGGGACTCCCCGCCGGAAAGCGTCCGTGCCGAGCGCGAGAGCGTCAGGTACTCGAGCCCGACGTCGTTCATGTAGCGCACGCGGGCTCGGATTTCCGAAATGACCGAACCGAGCCGGGCCTCCTCTTCCGACGTGAGGAGGAGATCGTCGAACCAGGTCTTCAGGTCGCCGAGCGAGAGTTCAACGAGCTCGGCGATGGTGCGACCGCGGAACAGGACTCGCAGGGAGCCGGGGCCGAGGCGCGCCCCGCGGCACTCCGGGCAGAGCCGGTACGCCCGGTATCGCGCGAGCAGCACGCGCACGTGGATCTTGTAGCGCTTGGTCTCGAGCCAATCGAAGAAGCCGTTGATGCCGTAGAACTCGCCGCGCCCCTTGAGCAGGATCTCCCGCTCGTACGCGGTGAGCCGCTCGACTGGCACGTCCTTCCGAACGGAGAACCTGCGACACGCGCGGAAGAGATCGTCGTAGGAGGACTCGTAGGCGGGCGTGTTCCAGGCGGCGATGGGCCGCTCGTCGAGCCGCAGGCTCGGGTCCGGGATGACTTTCTCGAGGTCCACGCCGATGACTCGCCCGAACCCCTGGCATGAAGGGCACGCGCCGAGCGGCGAGTTGAACGCGAAGAGGGGTGGGGTCGGGTCTCGGAAGTCACAGCCGCACCGCGGGCAGTGAAGTCCCCTCCGGAACGTCCTCGATCCCGCGTCCGTGCGCGCGAGGAGCGACCCGGACATCGAGAAAGCCGCCTCGGCGGCGGCCGCGATCTCGGGGCGGAACTCGTCGCGCACGACGAACCGGCCGACAACGACCGAAAGCCTTCCCTCGCCGTCCAGGAGGGCTTCGACCCCCGCGGGTTCATCCGGGATCTCGACGGTGTCGCCCTCAGGCGAAAGCGCGCGAAAGAAGCCGGCCCGCTTTAGCTCCGCGACCCTCATCGCATCGCCGCGATCCCGGCGCCGCTGGCCGAATCGCTTGCGCGCGGTTCCGTTTGCCTTCCAGTCGAGCAGCGCCGCGAGCACGACGTGCGACCCTTGTTCGGATGCCGCGAGCTCCTCGACGGCACGGTCCACCCCCCCCGGCACCGCCGCGACGCGGCAGTCGGAGCAGAAGGTCGTGCCGCCGTGCGCAAAGAGCAGGCGCAGCGAGTCGTGTATCTCCGTCTGCGTTCCCACGGTCGAGCGCGCGTTGCGCACCCCGTTCTTCTGTTCCAGCGCGATCGCCGGCGGTACCGGTTCGATCGAGTCGACGTCGGGCCGGTCGAGCCTCTCCAGGAACTGGCGCGCGTAGGTCGAGAGCGACTCGGCGTAGCGCCGCTGCCCCTCAGCGTAGAGGGTATCGAAAGCGAGCGACGACTTGCCAGACCCGGAGACTCCGGTGACGACGGTCAGGCCCGCGAGCGGAATCGAGACCGAGATGTCCTTCAGGTTATGAGTCCGCGCGCCGAGAATGCGGATGACACGAGCGGGACGAGGAGATCGTTTCATCGAACCGTTCAATTTATCAAAACGAGAAGGGCCGCGGCGGGTGCCGCGGCCACTTTCGTTCCTTCGCGAGCCGACTACTCGGAAGGAGCCGGCGTCGGGCGCTCCCGATCGGCCCACACCCGGTCCCAGCCGAGCCGACGCGCCGTCTCCATGTTGACGGTGCCGTCCGCGTTGTAAGTCCCGTTCTGCACGAGCAACCGCTTCTGCTCCGGGCTCAGGTAGAGCGGCATCGTCGCATCGGGGAATCTCGGCATGAACTCCGTTCCCTCGCCGATCGGTGAGATCAGATTCTTCTGAGTCTTGCGAACACCCTGTACGAGATACGAGAACTCGAGGTTGCGAGACGACTGAACGACGATCTCGGTCAGGTTCATCCGGATCACACCCACGGTCGCCATCGCACCGATCGGCGTGACCTGGACGGTGAGTCCTTCTTCGTCGGTGACCAGCCGGAAATCCTCCGGCACCGGGATTCTCGCCATCCCCCGCTCGAACTTCCCCCGCCCCCGGAAGTAGGTCCCCGGCTCGTTCCCCTCGAGGGAGATGTAACGGATGACCTTCGAGGCATCGGTCGGGTGCGGATCGACGAACGACTTGGTCCCGCTCGCCCCCGTGCGGCCGGCCGAGTAGACGCCGTAGTTGAACGACGGCGTGTAATAACCGAGATAGCCCTCGGCCAGGTAGGCCCCGGTTCCAGGGGCGACTAGGGTGCCGGCCGTTCCCACGACGTTCGAGATGCCGACCACCCCGACCTGCGGACTCTCTCCCCGCACGCCGGCGGCCGGTAACGTGATGGAGGTGAGGCCGAATCCATGGGCGCCGAGGACGCCCGCGGAGTTGTTGCCGATGTAGTTCATCCTGCCGGCGATCGCCTTGCCCTGCCCCGTGCTGTAGGAAAAAGCCTCGATGGCGCAGCCGGACGAACAGCCGTTCGACAAGTTCGTGAAGTACGCGGTCGCGTTGCCGCTGTTGTTCGTCAGACCGAAAGAGTTGAACGGGTCGCCGAGCGTCTCGCCGAAATATCCGTTGACGTCGACGACGAGGTGGGCGGTTTGCCCCGCTGCAGCCGTATTCAAACGGACCGAGATAGCTCCCCCGCCGCCGAGCGGGACGATCGTCCCGTTTCCGAGGGCGACGGTGCCCGCGTCCCAGTTCAATACCGAGGTGTTGGGCGCGGCGGCGCCCGCGGGCCAGGCCACCAGGTTTCCAGACGATGTCGGGGTGACGACCGTGAACTGAATCGACACCGCATTCGCTCCGGCCGGGATCGTACCGGCGGGACATCCGGCCGGCGGAACAGGAACGCCAGCAGGGGAACCCGTGATCTGGATGTTCCGGTTCACGAACGAGGAGAGCCCCGGCCCCCCGGCCTGTCCGGAGAAGCCGTCGATTCCGCGCGTATCGACGAGGC
>JBKJVY010000345.1:0-7435 GCA_046717185.1 Thermoanaerobaculia bacterium | reverse complement strand
ATTCCGCCATACGCGACTCCGGCGCTGAAGTCCGGTACCGCGAGGACGTCTATCGGATCGCTCGAGAGCCGGACGGGCGGTTTCGTGTCGAGTCGAGCAGCGGCGTCTGTCGCGCCCGGATCGTGGTGATCGCCATCGGGGTCCTGGGCCGGCCCGCGAAGCCTTCGTATCCGATCCCCGCCTCATTGAAAGGGAAAGTCTTCTTCGACATCACGAGCGAGCCGATGACGGGACTGGACGCGCTCGTGGTGGGGGGCGGAGACACCGCCTGCGAGTACTGCCAGTTCCTCGTGCAGGAAGGAAACCGCGTGACGCTTTCCTACCGGGGAGCGGAGCTGACCCGGCCGGCTCCGGTCAACCGCGAAAGCGTTCTCGCCCTGGAACGCCAGGGGCGGTTGCGGATCCTCTGGGGTTCGAGCGCTTCGGGCCTCGAGCCCGTCGGAGAAAGGGTCCGGGTCCGTTTCGAGGAGATGCCACCTCTGGACTTCGACCGCCTCGTCTACGCGCTCGGGGGTACGACGCCGGACAACTTCTTGAAGTCAGCGGGAATCGAGTACGACGGTCCGTCGCCGAGACTGACGGACGGGTTCGCCACGAGCGTGCCCGGTCTTTTCGTCGCGGGAGACCTGACGGCGGGAAAGAAAGGCGGCTCGATCATCCTGGCTTTCAACACCGCGGCCGCCGCGATGCGACGAATCTGCGAGCAGCATGGGATCTGCGCCAACGCTGTTTCTCCGCCGTGATCGGCGAACCTCCGTGACGGTCCGAGGCCACCCCCATCGCGACCTCGTCTGGCGGGAGATGCGACCTGGATCTCGCTCCGATCCTGGCTTCGAAATATCGAAGTCCTGTTGACGAATCCGGTTGGCCCGGGAGAAACTGTGTGAGGCCCGACGTTTGCAGCCCGTCCGAGCGATGGAGGTGCCGATGGATCCGATGACCCTCTGGAAGATCTCCTGGGCAATCGGCGCGGTCGTCGTGCTGATCGTCGCCGTGCTCCTCCTCGTGATCATCGCGGCGGCGCGGTCGATCGACAAGCGCGCGGCCGAGATCTGGACCGTCGGCAAGCAGATCGCGGCGAATACCGTCTCGATCTGGATGCTCCAGCAGACGAACGTCGTCGCCGGACAAATCCTCGACACCGCAAAGAAGATCGCCGGCGGCGCGGGCGCGATCGACGCGAAGCTCGCCAGCCTGGCGGGGGGCAAATAGCCGGTGCCGACGGTTCTCATCGTCACGCTCGCTTACCTCGCCATCCTCGTCGGCGTCCTCGCGGTCGGTCTGATCCTGATCGCGTACCGCCTCTGGGCGGCCGCCAAGGAGATCCGGAAGATCCGCGACGCCCTCGCCCAGGTGGAGGGGCACACTCGTCCGCTCGGGGAGGTCCTCGGGCAGGTGAACGGCGCGCTCTCCCAGGTCGGAGGCGGGCTCGGCTCCGTGCTCGGTTGGCTCGTGATGGCGGATAGCGCTCTCGGCCGGATCGCGGAGCGGTTCCGGTCGTCGGCGGCATAGAGGGCATGACGTGCCGGCAACCGTTGTAACCATCTGGTGGATCACGATCGGGCTCGCGCTCGTCGCGACGCTCGTCGCCGTCGTCCGGCTGTTGCGGGTGCTGCACCACTGTTCCGACATCCTCGAGCTCGCGCGCCGCACGGCGCCGGCCGCGCAGGGCATTGCCCGCAACACGTCCGCGATTGCCAGCCTCGGCGCGGTCCTGACGCTCGCGCCGACGCTCCTGTCCGTGTGCGGCGAGACCGACGCCGCGGCGAAGACGATCGGACAGACGCTCGAGTCCGTCGCCCCGCAGGAGGCTCACTGATGGTCCTCTGGACGGCGCTGACTGCGGTGCTCTTCCTCACTCTCCTCGGTTTCCTCGCGTGGGCGCTTCAGAGGATCGACGAAGCGCTGCAGGGAATCGGGAAAAGCCTCCAGAAGATCGCGTGGGGTGTCCGCGCGATCGAAGTCGAGACGAATCCGCTCCCGCCGGGCATCACGGGCGTGGCCGGGGGGCTCACGGAGATCGCCGGCGGCCTGACCGTCGTCCGCGACCACCTCGGCCGGACCGCCTCCAACCTGCCGGGCGCCGCACGGACGCTCGGCCTCATTCCATAGGACCCCACGGGAGAAAGCATGGCCGAAGAAATCATCGGACTCCACGCGGGCGGCCCGTCGGTCGAGCTCGACCCCCTCCCCCGCTCGCTGACCGCGCCCATCGAGAAGGTCTACGCGTTCTGGCTCGCCGGAATGAGCTGCGACGGCTGCTCGATCTCGGTCACGGGCGCGAGCGACCCGTCGGTCGAGGACCTCCTTCTCGGAAACATTCCCGGAGTGCCCCGCGTCATCCTCTACCACCCCGTCCTGAACTCCGAGTCGGGCGAGGAGTTCATCCACAACTTCGAGCTCGCCGCGCAGGGGAAGCTCGACGCGCCGTACGTCGTCATCATGGAAGGCTCGGCGGTGGACGACTCGCTCATTGACGGACCGGGCTACTGGGTCGGGCTCGGCGCGCGCCAGGGGAAGAACGAGGACGGGCGCGAGGTGATCTCGGTGATGGAGTGGGTGGACCGCATGGCGCCGGGCGCTGCCGCCATGATCGCAATCGGCACCTGCGCGACGTGGGGCGGAATCCCCGCGGCGATCGGGAATCCGACCGGCGCGATGGGGCTGATGGACTATCTCGGCAAGGAGTACCGGAGCGCCTTCGGGCTGCCCGTCATCAACATCCCGGGCTGCGCGCCGGTGGGCGACAACTTCACCGAGGTCGTCGCGATGGTTCTTCACTTCCTGCAGGGGACGGGGCCTCTGCCCGAGTTCGACGAGCTCGGCCGTCCCTCCTGGCAGTTCCACCACACCGTTCACGACCGGTGCGTCCGAGGCGGCTACTACGAGGAGGGCGTCTTCGCGAAGGAGTACGGCGACCCGGAGTGCCTCGTGCCGCTCGGCTGCTGGGGGCCGGTCGTCCAATGCAACATCGTCGAGCGCGGGGCGATACGGCACCACGGGGGATGCATGAATCAAGGCGGAATTTGCATCGGGTGCACGATGCCCGGCTTCCCCGACAAGTTCTCTCCCTTCTACCAGAAGCCGCCCGGCGCGACCGTGTCGACCCAGACGTCGATCAACACCGGGAAGATGGTCCGCTTCCTACGCCGCATGACCCAGGTCCACCAGAACCGGGAGACCCTGTGGGACAAGGTCGGCGACACGCCGAGCGGCTGGGCGCTCGACAAGAAGGACGACCCGATCTTCGGAAAGTTCTCCGACTTCATCTACCGGAAGATGCAGTTCCTCCAGGCCGTGCGGCCGGGGCGCTGGCGCGAGGAGACCAAGTACCGCGACGGGTTCACGACCGGCACCGAAAAGCGCGACATGTCCAAGCTGAAGGACTCCGATTTGAAGTGGGGCCAGGCCCGCCGGCGCGCGAAGCTCGAGCGAGAAGGACACGCTTTCGAGGCGTAGCACCTCGCAGGAACTCCCATGTGCTTTCGTAACCTACCGATCGAGTTCGACTCCCGCGGGCAGGCATTCCTGTCGAACACGGGCGCCGACGCTTTCGCCTACGAGACGAAGGAGATCACGCGCGACCGGATCAAGGAGCTCGTCGCGCGCAACGGCTACGTCAAGAGCGTCGACTACGACCCCATCACGCGGGTCGCAGGCGCCCTCGCGTTCCACACGACCGTGGACCTCAAAAACCGCAAGGTCCTGGAGGCGGCGTCGATGGCGACCCTTTTCCGCGGCTATGAGGTCATCCTGAAAGGGAGGGACCCGCGGGACGCGATCTTCATCAGCAGCCGCGCGTGCGGCGTGTGCGGCGGCGTCCACGCGACCTGCGCCGCCCTGACGATCGAGATGGCGTTCGGGGTCTGCCCCCCTCCGCTCGCCATCGTCATCCGAAACAAGGCGCTCTCGATGGAGTTCGTCTGGGACAACATCATGATTCTCTCGATGCTCGGGGGCCCCGACTATTCCGAGCAGATGATCAAGCGGACGAACCCCTCCCTCTGGGACCGCGCGACGAAGACCGAGACCCGCCACGGAGATCTTCACGGTTATCGGAAGATGTCGGAGATCTTTCACGACCTGAACCCGCTCATCGGAAAGCTCTACCTCGACGGCCTCGAGGTCACGCGTGTGGCGCGCGAGGGCTACGTCACGCTCATGAGCAAGTACCCGCATCCCGAGACGATCGTCCCGGGCGGCATCAGCCACACCGTGACCATTCAGAGCTTCAACGTGTACCTGAACCGCCTCATGAAAATGTTCGACTTCGCGAAGAAGACGATCGGAGTCTGGGACGACATCGCCGACTTCTTCTACGACGCGAACCCCGAATACAAGAAGTGCGGAACCCGGCCGTTGAACTTCGCCGACACGGGGATCTGGGACGACCCGACCGCCTACGACGCGACATACGCGAACTGCGATGAGTGGGGAGAGCGGCGCTGGGCCACTCCTGGCGTGATCCTGGACGGCAAGCTCGTTACGACGAAGCTCCAGCAGATCAACCTCGGGCTCGAGGAATTCATCGAGCACTCCTACTACGAGCCGTGGACCGGGCACCCCCACAAGACCGATCCCCTGGGCGCCCCGCTCTCCCCTCACCACCCCTGGAACAAGGAGACAAAGCCGAAGCCGGAGGGCTTGAACTGGCGCGAGAAGTACAGCTGGTCTACGGCGCCGCGCTGGGATCGCGTCGCGATCGAGACGGGCGTCTTCGTGAGGATGTGGAACACGATTCTCGCGGGCAAGCTCCCCCACCGGCGTTTCCTGGATCTAACCGAGAACAGCATGAAGATCCAGGTCCCGAAGTACATCGATCCGGCACGCGTGTTCGAGTGGAAGATCCCGGAGACCTGGAACGCGTTCGAGCGGAATCGCGGCCGCGCCTACGCGATCGCTTACCAGGCAATGGTCGCGTACGACAACTGGTTGATCGGGATGGACATCCTTAAGACGGGCGACTACCGGACCTCCACGCCCTACACGGTCCCCCAGGATCACCGGATGGGAGTGGGCTTCTGGGGCGCCGGAAGGGGCTGGCTCACGCACCACATGGAGCTCGACAAGGGGGCGATCGTCAACTACCAGATCGTCACGCCCTCGACGCTCATGGCTTCGCCGAAAGACCCCTGGGGAAACCCGGGGCCTTACGAGGAGGCGGTGCTCGAGACCCCGATCCTCGAGGAGTTCGACAAGCCGGAGGACTACAAGGGAATCGACGTCCTTCGCGCGATCCGCAGCTTCGACCCGTGCATGCCGTGCACGACGCACATCTACGCGGGAGACCGGGTCATTTCCACGGAGGTCAACACGTGCGCGTGCGGGGACGACGGGTAGAAGTAAGCGGGGGACCTTGCGGTCCCGCGGACGTGAGCGGTGGACCTTGTGGTCCCCCGAACCCCCTGGCCCCCTCGACCGCGTGAGCGGCGCCTTCCCCGCCGCGGAACGATCGTCCGACATCGCCACGGGTCCGCGGCGGGTTCTCGTCGGTGGCGTCGGCTACCGCTTCCTCCGGGACCTTTCGTTCGGGCCTCTCCTGACCGACGGGCTCCAGAAGGAAAAGTGGCCCGAAGGGGTGGAGATCGAAGACCTTTCCTACGGACCGGTCGCCATCCTGCACAACCTGGACGCCCGGCCGCCGTACGACCGGCTCGTGCTCGTCGCGGGAGTGAAAAGGGGGCGGCCTCCGGGCAGCGTGACGCAGTACCGCTGGGACGGGCACCTTCCCGACGACGAAGAGATCCAGGCCCGGGTGGAGGAAGCAGGTTCGGGGGTCATCAGCCTCGACAACCTGCTCGTCTTCCTGACCTACTTCCGGCGAATGCCGCAGGACGTCGTCGTCATCGAGATCGAAGGCGCGCACGAGGACTGGGGAGAAGGGTTTAGTCCGGAAGTGGAGAGCGCCACCCCGCAAGTCGTCGCAATGATCCGGGAGCTGACGGGGAGCGACGGTGCCCCCGGAGAGGCGGCGGCCTCGACTCCCGGGCGGCGCATGCTCGTCGCCGGCTTCGGAAACCTGCTTCTGGGCGACGACGGGTTTGGCGTGCGCGTTCTCGAGCGTCTCGCGAAAACCGCGCTCCCCCCGGGAGTCGAGCTCCTCGAGGTCGGCACCGGCGGTTTGAACATGGTGCTCACCCTCATGGGCGGTTTTTCCGAGCTCGTCGTCGTCGACGCGGTCCGCCACGGCCGGTCGCCCGGCACCCTCTGCACCTTTCAACCGGCCGCACCCGGGCGAGCGTCCGGTGAGACCGGTGTCGATCCCCATTTCGCGGAGCCGACGCGCGCGATGGCGCTCGCCGCCGCGCTCGGAATGCTGCCCGAACGGGTGACGGTCGTGGGGTGCGAACCGGAAACCTGCGAGCTCGGAATGGAGCTGTCCCCGGCGGTCGCCGCGTCCGTCGAAAGCGCCGCGCTGGCGATCCGCGAGATGATCGGCCGCGAGGTGGAACACCATTGACCGGGATCGCGCGTTTGGACGAGCTGATCGAAGAGCTCGAGGCTTCGCCCGACGACGAGGCGAGCCGCCGGGTCTACCGCGCGCTCGAGACGTTTCTCGACGTGCAGCGAACCGCTTTCGCCCGCGTGATCGAGGTCCTCCGCGCGGAAGGGCACCCCGGAGTCGTGCAGCGGTTCCTGGAGGATCCGCTGCTCGCGAGCATCCTCCGCGCGTACCGGCTCGTGGAGCCCGACCTCGAGGAGAAGGTTCACGCGGCGGTGGAGGCGCTCGGTTACGGCGAGCGGGTCCGGCTCGTTGGCGTGCAGAGCGGAGTCGCGCGGCTCGAAGCCGACGGGGACAGGGAGACGTGGAAGGTGCTCAAGGACGAGGTCGACCGCGCCGTCCGCGCCGCGGCGCCCGAGCTCGTCGGTGTCGCGGTCGCGCGGCGAGAGACGTCCGGCGAACGGTCCGCTGCCAGTCCGATGAGCCTGCCTGTATTCCGCGTCGCGCCGACGCCGGTGCCGCCGCCTGTGACGATCCTCTCGTGGCTCCCCCTCATCCATTGGTGGAACCTCGAACAGGAGCCGCTCCAGACGGTCGCGCTCTTCGACGAGGATCTCGTCGTCTGCGGCGTCGACGGTCGCGCGTACGCCTTCGACGACGGTTGTCCCGAAGGGCAGGAGTCCCTCGGGGCCGCGAGGCTCGAAGGCTTCACGCTGATCTGTCCCGGCCACGGCCTGGCCTTCGACCTCCGAACCGGCCGTTGCAAGGAGCGCCCGGAGCTCGCGCTCGTCTCCCGGCCGACGAAGATGGAAGAGGGAATCGTGCGCGTGGAAGCCCGGCGAAAGAGCGATGTCCACTAGGTCGCCTCGACCGGCGGGATCGCCCGACCGCACCCCCGCTCTCGACGAGCTCGCACGGCGCGACGACATCCTGGAGCTTCTCTTCTGGATGAGAGGGCAGGGTTTTGCGGACTCGCTTTCCCTCGGGGAAGTC
>JBKJVY010000344.1:0-6010 GCA_046717185.1 Thermoanaerobaculia bacterium | reverse complement strand
AGCCAAGACTTCCAGGCTGCGGTTCCCGCGGGCTGCGGCGAGAATACTCTCCGGGGCGAAGACGAGCGGCGTCCACAATTGCGGGCCGTAGACTCCCAGCCGGTAGCTGCTGGGCATGACACCGATCACTGTGTAGCTTTCGTCATTGAGGCGCACGGTCGTTCCGACCCCGTTGGCGCTGGAACCGAATCGACGTTGCCACAAGGCATCGCTCAGGATGACGACCTGCGCGTGACCCGGCTGGTCCTCATCGGGCAGGAAGGTCCGTCCCAGAGCGGGCGACACACCCAGCATTTGGAAATAGCTTGCGGACACCCGCGTCCCGCTGAGCCTCTCTGGATCACCCTTCCGGGTAAGAGCAAAATCGCTCCACTCGCTGGCAACCATGTCCTCGAAGGCATGGCTCTGTTCCCTCCAGGCAACGAAATCAGAGGCCGAAACAGGTTGGCGGTCCCATTGCCCTCCCGGTCCCTTGGCAGGGTCGACGGTCACGACCACAACCACGCGGGCGGGGTCTTTGATGCGCGGGGGCCGCAACATCCAGCCGTTCACCGCGCTAAAGATGGTGGTATTGGCCGCGATTCCAAGCGCGAGCGTCACGACGGCCACCGCCGTGAAGCCGGGGTTGCTGCGCAGCGTCCGCAGGCCGAACCGAACGTCTTGCAACAATGTTTCCATGGGAGGAGCCCTCGGGGTCCGCTCCGAGCAAATCTACTGCCACGCAGGCTTCGGCTTAAGTTGCTACTTTGCTTAAGGATACGAAGCGACGAGCTCCCCAGGTTTGCATGGCCGTGCCCGGTGTTGGGATGCAATTGTCCGAAACCGGGAAGGCCTTTTATCGCCTTTCTCGCGTGACCTGTGCCCCAAGAACTGGTCAAGCGCAAATGACACTCTTCGGCCTGATCCGGGGGAGGAGGAGCGATGAGGAGGAGTCGATTTTCAAAGGAGCAGATGGTCAGGAAAGAGGAGGGTGCCTGTAGGCCGGAATACGGTATCCGGGATGCGGATGCGGGATCTGCGATGCAGCTCGCGGAGCTATATCATTGTTGATATAGCTGCGGTCGGCCCTCGACTGTCGACTACAAGGGCAGGCGCAGTTCCGCCAGACAGCCGCGCGTGCCGGCGCGGTTGGCGAGCGTCAGTGTGCCGCCGTGTGCCTCGGCGATCTGCCGCGACAGAACCAGACCGATCCCCGACCCCCCCGGTTTCGTCGTGAAGAAGGGCACGAAGAGATTCTCCGTGTGCGTCAGCCCCGGCCCCTCGTCCTCGACGCGGAGGATGGCCTGGGCGGGGCGCCCGTCGAAGCGGTCCCAGGAGACCTCGACGGATCCGCGGGTCTCGAGCGCGGCATCCACGGCGTTGCCCACGAGGTTGATGACGAGCTGCTCGAGCTGGTCCGGATCGGCGGAGAGCCTGAGCGGCGGTCCCTCGCGCAGGCGCACGGGGAGCCGGGTCTCGAGGCCGGCGACCCGCGCAAGCAGCGGCGCGAGCTCGACGGGGGTAAAGCGAGGCGGCGGCAGGCGCGCGAGGCGCGCGTAGGCTTCGGTGAACCGAGAGAGCGCTTCGGTGCGGGACGCGATCACCGCGAGCCCGCGCTTCGCGTCCTCGCGCCAGTCGGCGGGAGGCGTACTCTGCGCGAGTAGGCTGGAGAGACTCCCGGCGATCGACTGGATGGGAGCAAGCGAGTTGTTCAGCTCGTGCCCGAGCACCCGGATCAAACGCTGCCAGGCCTGGCGTTCCTCCTCGCGTAGCGGCCGCGACACGTCGGCGAGCACCAGCAGGTGGTTCGGACGGCCCCCCTGCCGGAAGGAGCTGCGGCGCACCTCCCAGCGGCCCGCGCCGCCCGGAAAGACCGCATCGAGCACGCGCGGGGTCTCCTCACGCAGGCACTCGGCCAGGCCGAGCTTCGCGGCGCTCTGCCCCAGCTGGCGCGGCGCCGGTAGCCCGAGGAGCCGCTCGCCGGCGCGGTTGGTCAGACGCAGCTCCCCATCCTCGTCGAAGGCGAAGACCGCGACGTCGATCTCGGCCATGACCCGCGAGAGAAGCTCCGTCGCCTCAAGGGCCCCGAAGCGCTGGCGCCGCAGAGTGTCCGCGAAGGCGTTGACCTCGAGCAAGACTTCGCCCAGGGGATCGTTGCCACGCGCTCCGCGCGCCCGGATCGAGAAGTCCTCCTCGCGCATCGCGGCCAGCAGATTGGAGACCGTCTGGAGCGGCCGCACGACGCGTTCCCAGAGCGCGCGAAGGAACGCCGCGGCCGCCAGCAGAACGAGCGCCGTGAGCGTCCAGCGGGTCCGGTCGGCCACGTCGCGCGTCCACAGCAGTGCGAGACAGACGGCGATGCCGGGCAGCGCCGCCGCGGCGGCAAGCAGGACGACCCGCTTGTCGTGCGAGATCTTCACGTGCTCTCTCTCGACCCCATTCACCAATCACCAAGTCACCAATCACCAAATCATCGGTCACCAATCACGTCAGAGCCCGTACTTTTCCATCCTGCGGTAGAGGGCGCTTCGGGAGAGGCCGAGCGCCTCGGCCGCACGGCTGACGTTGCCTCCGAAGCGGCCGAGGGCCTTGCGGATCAAGACTCCCTCCACTTCCTCCAGGCTCAATTCCTCGAGCGGCGGCGCTCCGCCGTCTCCCGCGGCGCGCAGGCCGAGGTCCGCCGGGCGGACCCGGCTGCCGGCGGCCATCAGCGCCGCGCGTTCGACCGCGTGGTCGAGCTCGCGGACGTTGCCCGGCCAGGAATGATCCAGCATCGTCTGCAGCGCCGCGGGCTCGAAGCCGACCACGTCCTTGCGGTAGCGCTTCGCGTGCGCGCGCAGGAAGTGCTGCGCGAGCAGGGGGATGTCCTCGCGACGCTCCCGCAGCGGCGGGACGCAGATCTCGATCGTGTTCAATCGGAACAGCAGGTCCTGGCGGAAACGGCCGGCGGCGACCTCGGCACGCGGGTCGGCGTTGGTCGCCGAGAGGATGCGTACGTCCACCTTGCGCGTGCGCGAGGAGCCGAGCCTCTCGAACTCGCCCGTCTCGACGACGCGCAACAGTTTGCCCTGCTGGCCGGAAGGGACGTTCGCGATCTCATCCAAGAAAAGAGTGCCCCCGTCCGCGAGCTCGAACCGTCCCACCCGGTCGGCGCGCGCGTCGGTGAACGCTCCCTTCACGTGGCCGAAGAGCTCGCTCTCGAAGACCCCCTCCGAGATGCCGCCGGCGTTCAACGTCACCAGCGGCCGGGTCGCGCGCGGAGAGGCGGCGTGCAGCGCCCGCGCGACGACGCCCTTGCCCGCGCCGTTCTCGCCGACGATCAGGACGTTCGCGTCGGAAGGACCGACGCGGGCGATTAGCTCGAGTACCGGCTTCATCGCGGCCGACTCCGCGATCAGAGACGGATCCGGCCCCGGCCGCAGGATACGGTTCTCCGCCGCGAGACGCTCCCCCTGCCGCAGGGCCCGCCCCAGCGCGATCTGCGTGCGTAGCGTCGCGAGCAGGCGGACATTCTCCCAGGGCTTCTGCACGAAGTCGCGCGCTCCCCGCCGCATCGCCTCGACCGCGAGGTCCACGCTGCTCCAGGCGGTCATCACGACGATCGGCAGCGTCGCGTCGATCTCGCAGAGCCGGGCGAGCAGATCGAGCCCCTCGCGTCCCGAGGTCGTGTCGCGCGCGTAGTTCAAGTCCACCAGCGCGACGTCGAAGTCGCGGGAAGAGACGGCGGAGATTACCCCGGCGGGAGAGGAGGCCGTCTCGATCTCGAACCCTTCCGCCTTCAGAAGCAGCTTCAAGGCCTCGAGAACGTCCCGTTGATCATCGGCGATCAGAATCCGGTTGGGCGCTGGCGGCACCGGGGGAGCTTACTTGTTCGCGCGACTGCGGGTCGCGTAGCTGAAGTCCTGCAGGAGTGAGTTCAAGAGTAATCCTCGAGAGGGTGTTTGGTGGACGGTCCCGCCGATCGCTCCCATCCCGGACACCGAACACCCGATGCCTGACACGTGCGGCATCAGCTCACCGTGTAGCCGCTCTCCTTCAGCTCTTCCTCCGAGCGGATGCGCTCCTCGCCTTTCTCGTCCTCGACGACCCGTCCGTCGAAGAGATGGATCGTCCGCTCGGCGTGCTGTGCGAAGCGTGGGTCGTGCGTGACCATGCAGATCGTCGAGCCTTCGCGGTGCAGGTCGCGCAGGAGACCCATCACGGCCTCCCCGTTGGCGGAGTCGAGGTTTCCGGTGGGCTCGTCGGCGAGCAGCACGAGGGGCCGCCCGCCGATCGCGCGAGCCACGGCGACACGCTGTTGCTGTCCGCCGGAGAGCTGTGAGGGGAAGTGCTTCATGCGGTGCGCCATCCCGACTTTCTCGAGCGCCTCCTGCGCGCGCTTTCTCCGCTCCGAGGCGGGTATGCCGCGGTAGGTGAGCGGAAGCTCGACGTTCTCGTAGACCGAGAGATCTCCGATCAGATTGAAGCTCTGGAAGATGAAGCCGATCTCGCGGTTTCGGATCCGGGCGCGCTCGGAGAGCGTGAGCGATACGGCCGGCTTGCCATTCAACCAGTACTTGCCGTTGGTCGGCGTGTCGAGCAGGCCCAGGATCGAGAGCAGCGTCGACTTGCCGCAGCCGGAGGGCCCAGCGATCGAGACGTAGTCGCCGCTTCGGATCGCGAGGTGGACTCCCGAGAGCGCGTGCGTCTCCAATTCGTCGGTGTAGAAGACCTTGGTCACATCTTCCAGGCGAATGACGGGATGTCCATTCGAGCTCATCTCTCCTCCAGGCGATTCACCGACTTCCGCGTTCGTCTCACTTCAGCCTCACCCTGTCATACGAATCCCAGGCGCTCATGTCCGAGAGGATCACACGGTCCCCGGGCTTCAAGCCTTCGAGCACCTGCACCGCCGAAACGGAGCTCTTGCCCAGCCGGACCTTGGTCCGCGTTGCCTCGTCCCCATCGCCGTTGACGCGGAAGAGAGTGATGAGACTCTGCTGGGACCCGAAGGCGGGTCGGCCAACGAAGACGGCGTCGGCCAAACGATCGAGCTCGACCGTCCCGTCGACGGAGAGATCCGGCCGCGCTCCCTTGGGCAGCGTTCCTTCGAGCGCGATGTCCACCGTTACGGTGCCGTTCATCGCGGCCGGGTCCAGCCGCGAGACGCGCCCCGGCACCACCCCGTTGCGCGTGTCGATCTCCGCACGCTGTCCGACCTCGATGTCCTTCGCCTGGGTCTCGGCAATCCGAAGCTGCGCCTTGAGTTTCTCCGGCTGCACGACCTTGGCGAGCGTCGCGCCCGAGGTGACGCGCTGCCCGACCTGCAGCGGCAGCTCCTGGAGCACCCCGGCGATGCCGGCACGCACGCGCAGCGCGTCGACCTGCCCATGCTTCAGGTTTGCAAGCGCACCTAGCTGCTGCACCTTGGCTTCCTGGACCTCGCTCTGCGCCCGCGCCGAGTCGGCGTAGACGGCGAGGCGTTTCTTCTCGATCTCGTTTCGCGTCGAAAGCTCCCGGGCCCGCACCTGCGAGAGCTTCAGCGTGATCTCCGCGACCAGACCCTCCTTGAAGAGCCCTTCGTTCGTTTCTTGCTGAAGCTGCGCCTGGTGGTAGTCGGATTCGACGGTCGCCGCGGCGGCCTGCTGGTCCAGCAGCTCCTTCTGCAACTTGACGCGGACGTTCGCGGCTTCCGCCTCGGCGGCCTTCAGCTGCCAATCGGCATCCAGGGCATCGCGCGAGAGCTCCGGGTTGGACATTTCGAGCAGGGCGGTATCCGGCTTCACGGCCGCTCCGGGGGCGACGAGCAGCCTCTCGACCCGCCCGTCGGTCGAGGCGGTGGCCCATCGGATTCCCTCCGCCTCGGGCACGAGCGAACCGGGGCCGCGCACCTGCCGCAGCATCGGGCCGCGCTGGACGGTGTCCGTCCAGATCGTGCCCTTTTCGACCGTTGGAGCCGCGGGCTTCAGACGCGAGAGTCCGAGTGTCAGAAGAAGCGCCGCGGCGATACCGGCGCCGATCGCCAGCAGCCGCCGGCGCCGCTTCGCCTCCG
>JBKJVY010000343.1:0-2773 GCA_046717185.1 Thermoanaerobaculia bacterium | reverse complement strand
CCCTCCTGGCCGGGCGAGAAATGCCCGTCCGCAGGATGCTCATCAAGAAACGTGCCGGATTAGGAGATATTCGTGGACTGCGCACGAAATGAGCGGCCCGTTTTCCGACCACTTTTCCGGCGTCGCGGGCGCCTACGCGGAGTTTCGTCCCCGCTATCCAGAAGCGCTTTTCGACTGGCTGGCGGATTTTGCCCCATCCCGTGAGGTTGCGTGGGACTGCGCGACGGGCAGCGGTCAGGCCGCCGTCGCGCTCGCCTCGCATTTCGAATGCGTCGTCGCGACCGACGCGAGCGCGGAGCAGATCGCCGCCGCCACGCCGCATCCGCAGGTGGAGTACCGCGTCGCGCGCGCGGAGACAAGCGGGCTCGCTGCCGACTCGGTCGACACGGTCACCGTCGCGCAGGCGCTCCACTGGTTCGACCGGCCGGCGTTCTATGGAGAGGCCGGACGCGTGCTCCGCCGTGATGGAGTTCTCGCCGCGTGGACGTACGGGCATCCGCGGCTCGAGGAGCCGGGCGCGGATGCCGTGTTCCGCCGGTATTACTCGGAGACCGTCGGTCCGTACTGGCCGCCGGAGCGCGCTCTCGTGGACGCGGGGTACCAGACGATTGACTTCCCCTTCGCCGAGATCGAGCCCCCCGCGTTCGAGATGGAGACGCGGTGGCCGCTCGCGGAGCTTCTCGGGTACGTGGGAACGTGGTCCGCGACGACGCGGTTCCGAGGCGAGAGGGGATTCGATCCGGTGCCGCGGCTTGCCTCGGACCTCGCTTCGACCTGGGGAGATCCGGAAGAGCCCCGCCGGATCCGGTGGCCGCTCGCCTTCCGGGTTGGGCGACGTGGCCGATAGGCTGTACGAGACGTGCCTCGGCGGTCGGATCCGCGTATGGACGCTCGGAGGAGATCGGCTCGAATCGAGTTACGGAGCGAACTGCACCGCGATCGCGGGCCGCGACGGGGTGCTTCTTGTCGATCCTCTGATCGCGCCCGCCCATGCCCGTCTCGTCGAGGGCGCGTTGCGGGCGTGGACCGACCGACCGGTCCGCTTCGTCGTTCTCACGCACCACCACACGGACCACGCTCTCGGCGCGAGCTGGTTCGCGGGCCTCGGAGCGACGGTCGTGGCGCACCGCGCGTGCTGCGCGGCGATAAAGGCAGAGCACCCCGCGCTCGTCCGGTCGCGGCGGAAGATCCCACACCTCACCGAGCTCTTTGGGGACGCGGAGCCCCACTCTCCGTCTCTCGTCCTGGAAGGAGACGACTGGGAGGTGGACCTCGGCGAAACGCGTGTCCGTGTGCGCCACCCCGGTCCGGGGCACACCGCGGGCGACCTCATGGTCTCCTTCGAGGACGAGTCCGTCACCGTCTGCGGCGACCTCGTCTCCGTCGGGTATCACGTCAACTACGAGGACGCCTCCCTGGACCGGCTCGAGAGCGGTCTCGAGGCGCTGCGCCGGCTCGGGACTCGCGTGTACGTCCCGGGCCACGGCGCTCCCGGCGGACCGGGAATCCTGGACGCGCAGCTCGGCTACCATCGCGCCGTCGCGGAGGCCGCCTCGCTCCCGGAAGGGGCGGCGGCGCTCGCGTCCCGCTACCCCGGCTTCTTACTGGAAGAAATCCTGCCGCAGTCGATCGCGTTGTGGCGGGAAGGGAAGGACGCTTGAAACGCGGCCGCATTCTCCTCGTCGCGATTCTGCTCGGCGGCGCGCCGTCGCTCCTGGCCCACCCCCCCGTCGGAATCGTGATGGACCGCCAGGGAAACGTCTTTTACAGCGACCTCGGGCGAGTGTGGATGATCTCGCCCGTCGGGAGGAAGACTGTCGCGGTCGCGAACGTCCACACGCACGAGCTCAGCCTCGACGCGACGGGGAACCTCTACGGCGAGCACCTCTGGTACGAGGGCGACGCGACGAAGCAGTGGGGGCACCGAGTATGGCGTCGGACGCCTCAGGGTCGTGTTTCGGACGTGATCCCGGCCCGGCAGGGTTTTCCGAGCGGCTACGGCTTCGCGCGCGACCCGGCCGGCGCGACGTACTGGACGGATCGTGGAACGCCCGCCCGCTTCTTCAAGCGATTCCCGTCGGGCGAGGTCTTTACTGTCGCCGTGTGCCGGGATTGCCGTGAGGTCCGATGGATGACTGCCGCGCCGGATGGCACGCTCTACTTCCTCGACGCGGGCGAGATCAAGGAAATCTCGGTTGGTGGTCGGATCCGCGCGCGCACGTCGGGACTCGCACGCCGGCATTCGACTCAGCCGCAGGTGAATGCGGAGCATCGGGTGATGGGCGTCTGGACGGACCTTACCGGCAACGTGTATGCCGCCGTCTACGGCTCGCGCGAGGTCGTGCGGGTCTCGCCCGACGGCCGCATGGAGATCGTCGCGAGGTCGCGCCTGCCGTGGTCCCCGACCGGCGGGCTCGTGGCGGAGAACGGCGATCTGTGGATCCTCGAGTGCTCCTACACGAACTCGATCCGCGTCCGGCAGATCGGACGCGACGGCAGGATCACGGTGTTCTGAGCGGGGTCAACGCTGAATCAGGGTCAACGCTGAATTCCTGAATCTGTGCCAGGGCTGAATTCAGCTATGGCACGAATTCAGCTTTTCAGCGTTGACCCTGTTTGTGCTCCCGCCGGGCTACTGAATCGCCGCGTGAGTTGAGCGACGAGCGAAGCGAGATCGCTCCAACGAACCGACGCCGGAGTTTTGGCTATACTTACAGGTGACGCCCTTGTCGGCGGCGATCCCGGTCTTCGGGACGTCGACCGAAAGGAAAGG
>JBKJVY010000342.1:0-2678 GCA_046717185.1 Thermoanaerobaculia bacterium | reverse complement strand
ACGGCGGCGCTGTTCCCCTCGGTTACGGCGATCGGAAGGATCGCGGAGCTGTCCCAGAACCTCAACGGCCCTCCCGCCGCTCTTCGAGCAGAGCCTTGAGCACTTTCCCTTCCGAATCCTTCACCGGAGAAGGTTCGAGGAGTTTTGGAGAGAACTTCGCGGACGCGGGACGCAGAACGCCGGAGCGCACGAGCCGTGTCATTCGATCCGCGATGCCCTCTGCGCCGATCGCCGGGACCACGCGTGCGATTGGCCGGCCGCGCTCGGTGACCAGGACTTCCTCGCCCCTCTTGACGCCGACCAGGTACGCGGAAAGCGAGGCCTTCAGCTCGGAGACGGATGCCTTTTTCATGAGACTACTATAGTCTAATCACAGAGTCCTGACTAGTCATCGCACGAGAGCTAGGATTGTGCGCTGAAGCTCCATGACCAAGTCCGCACGCACGCTCCTCGCCGGCCTGTTGATCTCGCTCTCGCTCGCGCTGTTTCTCTGTGCCCAGGCTCCCGCGGCCCGCCCGTCGCCCCGTGCCGGTTATTCCCACCCGCCCCAAACCCACGAGAAGGCGGTAGCCTAAACGCGCGCCCCCTACCCACACCACGTGGTGTCCGCGGCCAGGCAGGTCGCGCTCCTGGTTGGAATGATCGCCCTCAGGATCGCCCCGAGATTCCGCGACCTCGCGGAGCGCGCATCCCGGAGGCCCTTCATCCAGGCACTCGTGTTCGTTCCACTCGTCCTCGGCCTGATCGGGGTCCTGACGCTGCCTTTCGACGCCTGGGGCCACCATCTCTCCGTCGCGTACGGCCAGTCGGTGCAGGGCTGGGGGTCCTGGTTCCTGGACTGGCTGAAGGAGAGCGCGCTCGGTTTCCTGATCGCCGTTCCCCTCGTCTGGATGCTGTACGGGATCCTCCGGCGATCTCCCCGCCGGTGGTGGCTCTGGTTCTGGCTCGCAACGCTCCCGGTAATCGTCTTCGTCGTGTTCCTCGCGCCGGTCGTGATCGACCCGCTCTTCTTCCGCTTCCAGCCGCTCGAGGCGCGGGCTCCGGCGCTCGTAACCGAAATCGAGAAGGTGACGGCGCGGGCGGACCTCGAGATTCCGCGCGACCGGATGTACGTCATGGAGGCGAGCGAAAAGCGGAACTCGGTGAACGCCTACGTCACGGGCCTCGGGGCGTCGAAACGGGTCGTCGTCTGGGACACGACGCTCGAGAAGATGACGACGCCCCAGACCCTGTTCGTTTTCGGCCACGAGATGGGGCACTACGTTCTCGGCCACGTGCCGAAGACAATCCTGTTCGTGGCCGGGCTCCTTCTGCTCCTTCTCTTTCTCGCGGGACGGGTCTTTCGGGAAGGGGAGAAGCGCTTCGGCCTCCGGGGTCTCTCGGACTGGGCCTCGCTGCCGCTTCTCCTTCTCTTCCTCTCGGTCTCGAGCGAGCTGTCGCTCCCTCTCGTCAACGCCTACTCGCGCGCGAACGAGCACGACGCCGACGTCTACGCGCTCGAGGTCATCCACGGTGTCGTGCCCGACTCTTCGCGCGCCGCGGAGGAGGCGTTCCAGGTCCTGGGCGAGATCAACCTGTCCGACCCCCACCCCGGTCCGTTCATCCGCTTCTGGCTCTACAGCCATCCGCCGCTTGCGGAACGGATCGAGTTCGCGCGCTCCTACGACCCGTGGAGCCGTGGCGAGCCGACGCGCTTCGTCTCAGGGGCCGGGGCGGCCGGGCCGTGACCCCGCGGGCGCTCCTTGAGCGCCTCGCGGCCTGGGCGAGCGGCCGTCCCGCGCGGCCGGGAGGGCTGCGCGGCCTCGGCGACGACTGGGAGCGGCTGGCGGAGAAACGGCTGAAGGCCGCCGGCTATCGCGTGCTGGAGCGGAACTTCCGCGGGCGGCCGGGCGAGATCGACCTCGTCGCCGAGGAGAACGGCGTGATCTGTTTCGTCGAGGTCAAGGGGCGCCGCGGGGAGGGCTTTGGTTTGCCCGCGGAGGCGGTGACCCCCGAGAAGCAGCGGCGGATCTTCCGCGCCGCCGAGGCGTGGCTCGCGCGGGAGCGGCGCGGCGAGGCGCCCTGCCGGTTCGACGTCGTCTCCATCCGGGAGACTCCGGACGGGCCGGAGGTGGAGATCCTGCGCGACGCGTTTCGCGGGCCGCCCGCGCGCCGCCGGCGGCGCTAAGTTCACTCGGTCTGCCTGCCCGGTGCTATCCTTTTTCCGTTCGACCGGAGAATTCGTGGACGAGCCGGAGCTCCAGTACAGCTACACGTGCCCGAGCTGCTCGGGCCGCTTCTCCATGCCGCTCGAGCGAATCCCTCCCGCGCGTGCCCGCTTCCCGTGCGGGACGTGCGGCGAACCGATGGACTTCCCCTCGCGCGAGCAGGCCCGGATCCTCGCGAAGCTGCAGGGCGAGGCGGCCGCAAAGGAGGCGGCCGCCGCCGAGCTCGAGAAAACCCAGCCGATCGACCTTCGCGGCAAGCCGTTCCGCGTGGACAAGCGGGGCTGGGAGGACGACTACTTCGACCGGCGCGGCATTCGGAACCTGATCCGCACCGGAGAGGTCGTCGAGACCGACCGCGTCTTTCTGGAGGGTCAGTGGCTCGTGGCGGGAAAGGTGCCCGAGCTCAAGTCTCTCTTCGATCTCCGGAAGACGTCGAAGTTCGTCCCTCACCGGGGCTGCCGCACCCACACC
>JBKJVY010000341.1:0-3454 GCA_046717185.1 Thermoanaerobaculia bacterium | reverse complement strand
CGTCGCGATCTTCGTCGGCCTCATCTTTCTCTTCAAGTGGATCAACATCCTGAACGAGTACGAGCGCGGCGTCACCTTCTGGCTCGGCCGTCTCGGAAAGAGGCCGAAGGGGCCGGGCCTCGTCCTCATCTTCTGGCCGTTCGAGCGCATGGTCCGCATGTCGCTCCGCACTGTCGTCCACGACGTCCCGACCCAGGACATCATCACGAAGGACAACGTTTCGGTGAAGGTCAACGCCGTCGTTTACTTCCGAGTCGTGGAGCCGGACAAGGCGGTCGTGCAGGTGGAGAACTACCTCTACGCGACGTCCCAGCTCGCGCAGACGACCCTTCGGAGCATCCTCGGCCAGGCGCTCCTGGACGAGCTCCTCTCCGAGCGCGAAAAGCTGAACGTCGCTCTCCAGAAGGTGATCGACGAGCACACCCAGCCGTGGGGGGTCAAGGTCTCGATGGTCGAGGTCAAGCAGGTGGACCTGCCTCCCGAGATGCAGAGGGCGATGGCGAAGCAGGCGGAGGCGGAGCGCGAGAAGCGGGCAAAGATCATCCACGCTTCCGGGGAGTTCGAAGCGGCCAGGAAGCTGTCGGAGGCGGCGAAGATCATCGGCGAGGAGCCGGCGACGCTCCAGCTGCGATACCTCCAGACCCTGACCGAGATCGCGAACGAGAAGAACTCGACGATCATCTTCCCGCTTCCGATCGAGCTGATGAGGACTTTCCTGCGGGACAAATAGTGGAGCCGCGGACGCACTATCAGGTCTCGTTCACTCCGCGCCAGGCGCTCTCGCTTTTCGTCGGCCTCCTCTTCGCGCTCGGGCTTGCGTACTTCTTCGGGCTGCGAACGGGCCTGGCCGGGCGGGAAACCGAGAGCGTGGTTGCGGACGCCTCGGCGGCTCCCGGCCCGGGCGGTGAAGCCGAAGACGCGAACGCGCCGACGACCGCCGGCGGAGAGCACCTCGTCTTTCCGGCGCCGGTGACGGGAGTCGCGCCGCACGGGTCGGTCGTTCCGACGGCGCCCGCGGTCATCCAGCCGTTCGAGGACGGCGGCGCGCCCGCGCGAGCGCCCATTGCCGTGGCGACGCCCCGGCGAGCGCCGTCGGGAGGGTTTCGGGTCCAGGTGGTCTCGGTTTCGTCGCGGTCGGACGCGGCCGCCCTCGCCCGCCGTCTCTCCCGCCGGGGATTTCCCGCTCACGTGGAACCGGGAAGGAGCGCGGCTGGCGCGGTCTACCGTGTCCGCGTCGGGCCGTTCCCAACCCGGGAAGAGGCCGCGGGAGCGGCTTCCCGGCTCGCCGAGGAGGGGCGCCGCGACACGTGGATCGTCCCCCCCGGGCAGTGAAGTGACGCGCCTGGCACGGGGCGAGCCGGTCGGCCTTTCTCGCCGCGCCCCCGACTGGATCCGGGAGAGGAGGCTCGCGCTCGGCGACCTTCACTCAGTCAAGAGCGTCGCCCGCTCCCACGGCCTTTCGACCGTGTGCGAGGAGGCGCGCTGCCCGAATCGGGGCGAGTGCTTCGCGCGGGGCACGGCGACTTTTCTCCTCCTCGGTAACGTCTGCACCCGCGCGTGCGGCTTCTGCGACATTGCTACCGGCCGGCCGGCCGCTCCGGACCCGCTCGAGCCGGCGCGCCTCGCGGCGGCGGCACGCGAGATGCGCCTCGCCTTCGTCGTCGTGACCGCCGTGGCCCGGGACGACCTGGCCGACGGAGGTGCCGGCCACTTTGCGTCGACGATCCGCGCGTTGCGACGGCTCGACCCGGCGCCCGGCGTCGAAGTGCTCGTGCCCGACTTCCGGGGGCGCTTCGATTCGGTCCGGGTCGTCGCGGAAGAGCGGCCGGACGTCTTCAACCACAACGTCGAAACCGTCGGTCGTCTCTACTCGCGCGTCCGCCGCGGCGCGCGCCTCGACCGGTCGCTCGGGGTCCTAGCGGCGGCCAAGGAGCTCGTCCCCGACCTCACGACGAAGTCCGGCTTCATGCTCGGCCTGGGCGAAAAGCGCGAGGAGGTAATCGAGCTCCTCGCGTTGCTCAAGTCCGCTGCCGTGGACGTGGTTACCATCGGCCAGTATCTCCAGCCTTCGCGCTACCACCTCCCCGTCGAAGAGTACGTGTCGCCGGCCGTCTTCGAGGAGTACCGCGAGGCGGGGGAGTCGCTCGGTTTCCGCCACGTGTTCTCCGGACCGTTCGTGCGCTCCTCGTACCGGGCGGAGGAGGCGCTCGGCGCGGCGCGAGAGGCGCGCCCGGTCCGGCCCAACGACCCTTCTCTTCGCTCTCGATGACCACATCTGTCATTCCGAGGAGCGTAGCGACGAGGAATCTGGTTCCCCTGCACGAACGGAAGACCGCAGTCGAGAGGGCCACAGATCCCTCGCTTCGCTCGGGATGACAAGGGAGGGCGAAGGGGCTCGGGATGACAAGGAAGGCGAAGGGCTCGGGATGACAGACGAAAGCCTGTCATTCCGAGGAGCGAAGCGACGAGGAATCCCCTGCGTTTCGGGGGATCCTTCGCTTCGCTCAGGATGACAACCTTCCCGGGATGAGAGGACGATTCCTGGGCTGGCGGACCCCGGTGGCCGCCGTTCTGTCCGGCGTGCTCTTCGCGCTCGCTTTTCCGCCGTACGAGCTCCCGCTTCTGGTACCGCTCGCTCTGGTCCCGTGGATCACCGCCCTCGCGACGGAAGAGAAGCGATGGCGAGGTCTTCTGTCCGGAATTCTCTTCGGGCTCACGTACTGGTGCGTGTCGATCCCCTGGATCGTCTACGTCGTCACGACGTTCGGCGGCCAGTCAAAAGCTCTCGGCGTCCTTTCCGTCGGCCTCATCGCGGCGTTCCTCGCGCAATGGCCGGCGGCGGTCGGCTGGGCGAGCGTCGCGGTCGCGCCTCCCGGGTCCCCGCTCCGGCTCACGGTCTTTCCCGTTCTCTGGCTCGCGGTCGAGCACGGCCGTTCCAACGTCTATGGCGGGTTCCCCTGGAATCTCACCGCGGAAGCCCTCTACCGCCACCCGGTCTGGCTCCAGTCGGCGGCGTGGTTCGGGTCGTACGGCGTCGGATTCCTCGTCGTCTCGGTGTCCGCCCTCATTGCGGCCGCGGCGCTCTTCCGCAGCGGCCGGGCTCTCGTGGCCGCCGCGGCGCTCGTCCTCGTCGCGGGGGGTGTGGGTGCAGCGCGCCTCGCGCGGGCAACCGACCCCTCCGCGAAACCGGTGACGGTGGCGCTCCTCCAGCCGAACATCTCGCAGGAGGCGCGGCTCGACGAGGGGCGCGCGGCCGAGAACTATTCGGCCGTCCTCGATCAGATCCGCGCGGCCGCGGCGGAGAAGCCGGACCTGATCGTCGTTCCGGAGTCCGCTTTCCCGGCCTACTGGGAAACGAGCCGCACCCTCCGGCGCGACCTGACGGAGGTCGTCGAGAACTGCAACTGCGCCCTCCTCTTCAACGACGTGGACATCGAGGCCGACGACCGCTATT
>JBKJVY010000340.1:0-9633 GCA_046717185.1 Thermoanaerobaculia bacterium | reverse complement strand
CGTCTCCTGGATCGAGGATAAGGTGATGGAGGACTTCCTGAGGGTCCGGTTTCCAAAATTGAAGTCGATCCCTTACGAGAAACACCGAGGACACTAGTTTCCGGGAGACGGAAGCGCCGTCCCGGTAACGTTCTTCTCCACCGCCGGCTCGCCCGGCTCCGGCGTCTCCGTGACCGGCGCCGGGGGGCCGGCCGGCTCCCCGGGGAGACCGGCCTCCGCCCGCGCCCGCCGGGCGATCGCGATCGCGACGAGGTGTTCCTCGTAGGTCGTCGAGAAGTTGTGGCGGCCGGTCGCGGGATCGGCGACGAAGTAGATAAAGCTCGTGCGCGCGGGAGTCAAAGCGGCCTTGAGCGCGTCCATCCCCGGATTGCAGATCGGCCCGGGCGGAAGGCCGTCGCTCCGGTACGTGTTGTAAGGCGACTCGTAGTCGTAGTCCGACCGGTAGAGGGTCCCCGTCCAGCGGCCGTCGCGCTTCAACGCGGAGATGACGGTGGGGTCAGCCTGCAGGCGCATTCCGCGCTTGAGCCGGTTCCAGTACACGCCCGCGATGAGCGGCGCCTCGTCGCGGATCGATGTCTCCTTCTGCACGATCGAAGCGAGCGTGACCGCCTGCCGGACCGACAGCCCGAGGCCGGCGGCTCGACGCTGCAGGGCGGGTGTGAAGTGCTCGCGGAAGTTCGCCACCATCCGGTCGACGATCTGTCCCGCCGACGTCGATCGCGTCACGGCATAGGTGTCCGGGAAGAGGAAGCCCTCGAGGTCGGTCACGCCGGGTGTCAGCCCGGGGACGAGCTCGGTCTCGGCGAGCGCCGCACGAAAACCGTCGGGACCCCCGATCCCCTGTTTCCAGAAGAGGGCGAACGTTTCCTGCGCCGTGAGCCCTTCCGGGACGACGACGGTGTGGCGAACGACGTCGCCGCGCCCCATCCGGTTGATGATCTCGTCAATCGGCATGGGGCGGCGGAACTGATACTCGCCGGCCTGCAGCGGCGTCCGGCGCCGGTGGAGCCGGTAGTAGACCTCCGCGAGCCGCGCGTCCTCGACGACGCCGGCAGCCTTCAAAAGGCGGAAGATCTCGGCCGTCGAGGTCCCGGGCGGGATGTCGACCACGATCGTCTCCGCTCCGGGCGGCGCGGCCGGAGGGTGCTCCAGCCGGTAGCGAAAGAACGCGACGATCGCGACGAGAAGGAGCGCCGCCGCAAGGAGGACGACCCGCCAGGGCGGGCGCCGCGGGCGCCGGCTCAAGCGGACTCCCGTCCCCGATGAGCGAGCCAGTCCTCGAGCATGACCGCGGCGGCCTCGGCGTCGAGCCCGGCCCGGGAGGAATGCCCCCGGAGCCGCCGGGCGGCCTCGTCCGAAGTCAGGGTCTCCTCGTACAGCTGGACGGGAAGGCCCGTCGCGCGGGAAAGCTTTTCGGCGAACGAGCGGATTCGCGGGGCGATGGCGCTCTCTTTTCCCTCGGGCGAGCGCGGGACGCCGACGAGGAGCAGGCCGACGTCCTCCTCCCGGCAGAGCCGTCCGATCTCGCCCGCCGCCGCTTCGTCGCTCGTGCGCGAGATCGTGCGCCGCGCGGTGGCCAGCCCTCCGGGCGCATCCGCGGTCGCGAGACCGATGCGCTTCTCGCCGAAGTCGATGGCCAGGACGCGGGTCATTAAGGAAGAGTAACCGACGCGATTGTCATTCGGAACTCACCCCCTGGTTGTCATTCCGAGGAGCGTAGCGACGAGGAATCCGGGGCTCGAGGGCCCAGATCCCTCGCTTCGCTCGGGATGACAGTCCCTTCTCTGTCATTCCGAGGAGCGAAGCGACGAGGAATCCCCTGCTTTAAAGCAAGGGATCCCTCGCTTCGCTCGGGATGACGGCTTCTTGTGGTCCCCGTAGCGCAGGGGATCCTTCGCTTCGCTCAGGATGACAGTGGATTACGTACAATCCCCCCGTGAAGGACGTCGTCATCCTCTCCGCCGCCCGGACGCCGGTGGGCTCGTTCCTGGGCAAGCTCTCGACGCTCCCCGCCCCGGCCCTGGGCGCCGCGGCGATCCGAGCTGCCGTCGAGCGCGCGGGCCTCTCGCCGGAGGACGTCGAGCAGGTCATCATGGGCAACGTCCTGTCCGCCGGAGTGGGACAGGCGCCTGCCCGGCAGGCGTCGCTCGGGGCCGGAATCCCCAACTCCGTCCCGTGCGTGACCGTTTCAAAGGTCTGCGGCTCCGGCATGCGCGCCGTAATGGACGTCGCGAACGCGATTCGCGCCGGCGAGTACGAGACCGCCGTGGCGGGCGGCATGGAGTCCATGTCGAACGCCCCGTACCTCCTGGAACGCGCCCGCACCGGCTACCGTATGGGTAACGGCGCCCTCGTGGACTCAATGATCAAGGACGGGCTCTGGGACCCGTACCGCGACGTTCACATGGGCGAGTGCGCGGAGATGTGCGCCGCGAAGTACGCGTTCACGCGCGAAGAGCAGGATGCTTACAGCCTCGAGTCCTACCGGCGCGCGCAGGAGGCGGCGAAGACGGGGCTCGCGGCCCAGGAAATCGTGCCGGTCCCGGTCTCCCGGAAGAAGGGGGATCCCGAAGTTGTCGACACGGACGAGGAGCCGTTCGCCGCGCCGCTAGAGAAGATCGCGGGCTTGCGGCCGGCCTTCCGCAAGGACGGCACGGTGACCGCCGCCAACTCTTCCAAGATCAACGACGGAGCCGCCGCGCTCGTCGTCTCCTCGGCGGAATCGGCCTCGAGGCGCGGCCGGAAACCGATCGCGCGCATCGTTGCGTACACGGGGGTCGCGCAGGCGCCCGAGTGGTTTACGACCGCCCCGGTCGGGGCGATCGCGAGGCTGCTCGAGAACACGCGGCTTTCGGCCGCCGACGTCGACCTCTTCGAGATCAACGAGGCGTTCGCGGCGGTCGCGCTCGCCGCGATTCGCGAGCTCGGCCTCGACCCCGCAAAGGTCAACGTCCGCGGCGGCGCGGTCGCGCGCGGCCACCCCATCGGGGCATACGGCGCGCGGATCCAGACGACGCGCGTTCACGCCATGAGGCACGCCGGGAATCGTCGCGGCATCGCCGCCATCTGCATCGGAGGCGGGGAGGCCACGGCGATGCTCGTGGAGACGGCGTAAGCCCTTTCGATATCGTGCTCGGTGGTGTCCCTCGCTTTGCGGCCGAGGGGCCCTGGGCCTTCCGGCTCGCGCGCCGGTTCGCCAGCCAGGCATCGGCAAAAGAGGTCCTCGAGGTCCGCGGAAGGCGGCCTACCGTCGCCGACGCCGGCGGAAACGCGCCTTTCGTCCTCGTGTGGGCCGATCCCGAGGCGTACCTGGCGCCGGCGGCGGCGCACCGGCTGATCGCGACACTCGACGCGTTCGCCGACGCGGACCTCGTCCTGCCCGTATCAAACGAATCCTGGATGGAGGAGACGCGCCGGGCGCCCGCCTTCGCCTACTCGACACCGACGGGGCTCGCCGAGGCGGCGGAGCGGGCCGCCGGATGCCGCGATCTACCGTTTTCAGTCGGCTGCCCCCGCTCGCCCGTGTTCGCCGCAAGGCGGGTTTCCCTCGTGGCGCTGCCGCCCGATCTCCCGCTCGACGAGGCGCCGGGGGCCATCTCCGCTTCGGGGGGGCGCGCCGTCGCCGACCCGGGCGCGTACCTCCACCGGTACGCCGAGATGGACGCGCAGGCGCGCGGCGACCTCGCCGCGAAGCTGCCGGAGGGCGCCCGATCGGTCCTCGACGTGGGCTGCTCGCGCGGCGCCACCGCGGAGGCGCTCCGGCGGCGCGGGGTTGTTCGCATCGTCGGAGTCGAGCCGGATCCCGGCGACGCGGCGGAGGCCGCGCGCGTGTACGACCGGGTTCTCGCCCGCACGCTCGAGGCGGTTCCCACGGACGAATTCGCCGCGGAGTTCGACGGCGTGCTCTTCGGCGACGTGCTCGAGCATCTCGTCGACCCGTCCGATGCGCTCGTGCGCGTGCGACCGTGGCTGTCGCCGGCCGGAGTTGTCGTCGCGTCGGTGCCCAACGTCGGCAACTGGGCGATCGTGGCCGACCTGCTCGCCGGCCGATTCGATTACGTTCCCTACTCGATCCTGTCGGGGACGCACGTTCGGCATTTCACGCGCCGGACGATCGGCGACCTCTTCGAGGCGACCGGCTTCCGCGTGGAGTCGATCGACACGGTCACGCTTCCCGTTTCGCCGGAAGACGCGGCGCGGCTCTCCCGCCTCTCCGAGTGGCCCGGCGCCTCGGAGGACCTCGCGGCGACGGAGTTCCTGGTGGTTGCGAGGCCGACCGCGTGAGCCACGAGCCGTGAGCCGCAAGCCGCAAGGCGTGAGACGGCGTTTGCGGGTCGCGCTCCCGCTCTTCCTGCTGGCAGTCACGGCGGCCGCGCAGGACCCGTTCGGTCCCTCGGATCCCTTCGAATCGCGCTTCAAGACGAAGCCGACGTTCCAGATCAAGTTTCGTGTTCCGGACTCGGGGGGCGAGGTTCGGCTGACGACGAAGAATCCGGTGCACTACGAGAAGGACGTTTTCTGGGAGGGTTCCGGCGAGGTCACGATCGAGTACCAGGACGTGAAGATCACCGCGGACCGCGCGCGCTACGACTTCCCGACGAAGACGGCGACGCTCGAGGGCAACGTCGTGATCGACCAGGGTCCGACGCGGATGTCCGGCACCCGTGCCGTCTTCCGCGTTGAAGAGAAGACCGGCAAGCTCGAGGACGCGACGGCGGACCTGGCGCCGACTTATCACGTCGTCGCCCGATCGATCGAGAAGATCGGCCCGGCGACGTACCGGATCGAGAAGGGGATCTTCACGTCCTGCGACCTGCCGAACCCCGAGTGGTCGTTCTACCTCTCCGAGGCCGAGGTCACTCTCGACGACTACGCGAGGATGCGGAACGTCTCGTTTCGCGTGGGACCGGTTCCGGTCCTCTTCACGCCCTGGCTAGTCTGGCCGACGAAGCAGGATCGCGCGTCCGGCTTTCTCGTCCCGGGAGCGGGCTACAACAGCCGGCGCGGCGCGTACCTGGGCCTGACCTACTACTGGGTTACCGGGCGCGCGACGGACTCGACGACTCAGGTCGACATGTATTCGAAGGGAGCGATTGGCCTGGGCGAGGAGCTCCGCTGGACGCCGTCGCCGGAGTCGGCGGGAATCTTCCAGGGCTACGCGATCCGCGACCCGGAGGCGACCGCCTGCGTGCCCGCGGACGAGGAGCCGGACGGCGGCGACGGTCCGTGCACGACGACCGACGGCCGGCCGGGCGTCTTCGGGCGGCGCGAGATGACGCGGTGGAAGGCCCGGCTCGACCACATCTCGAACGACCTGCCATTCGCGTTCCGGGGAGTGCTCTCGATCCGGGAGTACTCCGACGAGCAGTTCCTGCGCGACTTCGAGCGCTCCTTCGCTCTCTCCTCCTCGCGGCAGACGCTCTCGCGCGGTTTCCTGACGAAGAACTTCGGCGACGACTCGGTCAACCTGCGCGTCGAGCGGAGCGAGACCTTCTTTGGCACGAAGGTCGTTCAGCAGAGGCTCCCGTCGCTCGAGTACTCCCGGCGCACGTCGCGGATCGGTAAGACGCCGCTCTATCTGGCGCTCGAGTCCTCTCTGTCCTATCTCGCAGTGGACCGCGGGCCCGCGCTCCCGCAGGGCAGGTATGGCCGCGCGGATTTGCGCCCGACCCTCTCGCTGCCGTGGAAGTCCGTGCCCTGGTTGTCGCTGACCGCGAAAGGGGGCGGCCGCTGGACGGGGTACACGGACTCGACCGACGACGCGCGGACGCGGTTCACGGGGGAGTCCGCGACCCGCGCGTACGGCGAGGCGGGAGTCGCTCTCGTCGGACCGTCGTTCTCTCGGATCTACGAGGGAAAGATCGGGCCCTTCGGCCGGTTCAAGCACGTCATCGAGCCTCGGGCCGACTACGAGTACGTCTCAGAGGTCGACGATCCGCTGCGTTTCCCGGTCTACGACGAGGTGGACACCGCGCTCGGAAGGAACCAGGTTCGCTACGCGATCGTCAACCGGCTACTCGCGCGTCCGGCCGACGCGAAGAGCGGCGGAGCGACCGAGATCGCGTCGCTCGAGATCGCTCAGACCCACGCGTTCCGGCTGCCGCAGGTTCCTTCGGGCGCGGCGACGGCGTTCGAGTCGTTCCTGCAGCGGACCGGACCGCTCGAGGCCGCGCTGCGGATCGTCCCGGGCGCGCTGTTCCAGTTCGACGGTCGGGCGGCGTGGGACGTTCACGCCTCGCGCGTCACCGCGGTCTCCCTCGCGACGTCGGTCAACTGGGGAACGAACTACGTGAACGCGACGTGGTTCGGGAGCCGGCCGGTGGCGCTCCAGGGAATCACGGCGTCTCCGCCGACCGACCAGATCCGGCTCGCCGCCGGCGTCGATCTCGGCAAGTCGCTGCGCGTGGACACCCAGCTGAACTACGACGCGCACCAGAACCGGCTGCTCGAGGACCGGTCTCTCCTGACGTTCAACGGGTCGTGCTTTGCGCTCTTTCTGGAGGTCCGGCAGCTACGGCTGCCGCCCGATACGCGGCGGGACTACCGTCTCGTGATCAACCTGAAGGATGTGGGGCAGCTCCTCGACGTCAACGGGTCGCTCGATACCCTGTTCGGGAATCGGTAGGGCGAAGAACGAGGGCCCGCCCTGTCATTCCGAGGAGCGGAGCGACGAGGAATCTGGTTCCCTTTCCCGAGAGGGACCAGATCCCTCGCGGAGCCTGCCCTGAGCAGAAGGCCGCAGTCGAAAGGGACACAGATCCCTCGCTTCGCTCGGGATGACAGTGCGAGGGCGAAGGGCTCGGGATGACACGGAGAGCTAAGGGCACGACGAGTGGGCCGTCCGCTATCATCCCTCCTGCATGAAAGGCCTCATCCTCTCCGGCGGCCGTGGCACCCGCCTGCGTCCGCTCACCTACACGCGGGCAAAGCAGCTCGTGCCGGTCGCGAACAAGCCGGTCCTTTTCTACGGCGTCGAGGCCATCGTCGCGGCGGGGATCCACGAGATCGGGGTCGTCGTCGGCGATACGAAGGACGAGATCCAGGACGCCCTCGGCGACGGGGCCCGCTTCGGCGCGGAGATCACCTACATCGAACAGGAGGAGCCGCTCGGGCTCGCGCACGCCGTTCTCATCTCGAAGGGCTATCTCGGGAGCGAGCCGTTCGTCATGTACCTCGGGGACAACCTGATTGCCGACGGGATCGCCTCGCTCGTCGAGGAGTACCGCCGGATCGGCTGCAACTCGCAGATTCTGCTCGCCAGAGTCCCGAACCCCGAGCAGTTCGGCGTCGCGGAGCTGTCGGAGGGCAAGGTCGTCCGGCTTACGGAGAAGCCGAAGGAGCCCCGCTCCGACCTCGCGCTCGTCGGGGTGTACATGTTCGACGATACGATCTGGGAAGCGGTCGCCGCCATCCGGCCGAGCGCGCGCAACGAGCTGGAAATCACCGATGCGATCCAGTGGCTCATCGACCACGGCAAGACCGTCCATCCGCACATCGTCTCCGGCTGGTGGAAGGACACGGGGAAGGTCGAGGACATGCTCGAGGCGAACCGCATCATCCTCGATACGTTCACTCCGCGCGGCCTCGAGACGGTCGACGGGGGCTCCCGGGTGGAGGGCAAGGTAGTAATCGAACCGGGCGCGCGGATTTACGCGAGCACGGTCCGGGGGCCGGCGATCATCGGAGCGGGCGCTGAGATCCGCGGCGCGTTCGTGGGGCCTTACACGTCGATCGGACCGGGCTGCCGCATCGAGCGTTGCGAGATCGAGAACTCGATCATCCTCGAGGGCTCGTCGCTCGAAGGAATCCGGGGGCGGATCGCCGACTCGCTCATCGGCAAGAACGTCCGGATCCACCCGGGGGCCGAGCGCCCACGCGTGCACCGGTTTCTCGTCAGCGACAACTCCGAGATCGGGATCCTGTGAAACTCCTCGTCACGGGAGGCTGCGGCTTCATCGGTTCGAACTTCATCCGCCACGTGCTCGACGCGCGGGGCATGTCGGTGTCTGTCGTCAACCTCGACAAGCTCACGTACGCCGCGAACCCGGCGAGCCTCGCGGACGTCGAGGGGCGCCGGAACTACCAGTTCGTGAAGGGAGACATCGCCGATCCCGACGCCGTGCGCGCGGCGATGGAGGGGTGCGACTCGGTCGTCAACTTTGCTGCCGAGACCCACGTCGACCGCTCCCTCCTCGGCGACGCGTCGTTCATCGAGACCGACGTGCGCGGCGTCTTCGTCCTCCTGGAAGAGGCGCGGCGGCGTGGAGGCATTTCGAAGTTCATCCAGATCTCCACCGACGAGGTCTACGGCTCCATTGCCGAGGGTTCCTTTCACGAGGAGTCTCCGCTCCACCCCCGCAATCCCTACGCCGCCTCGAAGGCCGGCGGTGACCGGCTCGCTTACTCCTACTGGGCGTCCTACGGCGTGCCCGTCGTCATCACCCGGGCCTCCAACAACTACGGGCCGTATCAGTATCCAGAAAAGCTCATCCCGCTCTTCGTGACGAACGCAATCGACGGCGAGCCGCTCCCCCTCTACGGAGACGGGCGCAACGTGCGCGACTGGCTGTTCGTGCGCGACCATGCGGCAGCGATCGACTTTCTGCTCGACGCGGGGGAGCCGGGGGAGACCTACAACGTCGCCGGCGGCAACGAGGCCGAGAACATCGAGATCACCCGCCGCGTGCTCGCCATCCTCCACAAGCCCGAGAGCCTCATCCGCTTCGTCGACGACCGGCCGGGTCACGACCGCCGCTACTCCCTCGACGCCGGCAAGCTCGCACGCCTGGGGTTCCGGTGCGCGACTCCGTTCGAGGAGGGCCTCGTGGAAACGGTGAGCTGGTACCGAGACCGGGAAGACTGGTGGCGGCCGGTCAAGGAGAAGGACAGCGCGTACCGCGAGTTCTACCGCGGTCAGTACGGCGACCGCCTCGCGGCATCGTCGGCGACCGCGAAGCCGCCGGGGTAGGCTCACGGCACACGGTTTTTCCCCCGAGGCGGCCGTGGCGCCGGTGGAGTTCCAGCCCGCGGTGCTCGCCTCCCCCCGTCCGGTCGAGCAGGAGCGGGCCCGCGTCCTCGTCACCGGCGGGTCAGGCATGCTCGCCTCGGACCTCGCGCCAGTGCTCGCGGGCGCGGGCTACGAGGTGTATCCGCGGCCGCGCTCGGATCTCGACGTCACCGACCCGATGGAGATCGCGCGGGCGTTTCGAGACGTGCGCCCGCAGATCGTCGTCAACTGCGCCGCGTTCACGCGAGTGGACGCCTGCGAGACCGACCCGCGGGCGCGCGCCGTAAACGCGGAGGCGGTCGAGTTCCTCGCCGCGGAATGCGAACTCCACGGCGCCCGCCTCGTCCAGATCTCGACCGACTTCGTCTTCGACGGGGCAAAGGGGGAGCCGTACCTCGAGACGGACGAGCCCGCTCCTCTTTCCGCCTACGGCCGCGACAAGCACGCCGGAGAGGAAGCGGCGCTCCGCCTCCCGACCGCGCTCGTCGTGCGCGCGTCATGGCTCTTCGGACGGGGCGGGTGGAACTTCATCGAGGCGATCCTGAAGCAGGCCGAGCAGGGGAAGCGCGAGATCACGGTCGTGGACGACCAGCGGGGGAGACCGACCTCCACGACCGACCTCTCCG
>JBKJVY010000339.1:0-8310 GCA_046717185.1 Thermoanaerobaculia bacterium | reverse complement strand
CCGCCGCGTCGAGCGCGCCGACGTACCCCTTGTTGCTGTAAAGGGCCAGCTCCTCTTTGTCGGCGACGTGGACGACTGCGGCGCCGTACTTCCCCAGGCCGGCCGCGAGCGGCGTGACGCCCTTCCCCGGCAGGACCGCGGAGACCGGCCCTCCCGCGAGCCGCCGCGCGAGCGACAGCGCCTCGAGAGACGCCTTTCGAATCTTGCCGTCGCGCTGTTCGATGAAGACGAGGAATTTCATCTTCCACCGTCATTCTGAGGCCCGAAGGGCCGAAGAATCCTTCGCTTGAAAAGCCGGGGCTCCTTCGCTGTGCTCAGGATGACAGGCTCGGTCACGGGATCCTTCGCGGAGCCTGTCCTCGGCCGTAGACCGTAGTCGAGAGGGACACAGATCCCTCGCGGAGCCTGCCCTGAGCGGAAGAGCGAAGTCGAGAGGGACACAGATCCCTCGCGGAGCCTGCCCTGAGCGGAAGAGCGAAGTCGAGAGGGACACAGATCCCTCGCTTCGCTCGGGGTGACAGGTAGAGCGAAGGGCTCGGGATGACAGGTAGAGCGAAGGGGGGGGTTCCGCGGGATGACAAGAAGAGCGAAGGGCTCAGGATGACACCTGTTTCACAGCACGTTCGCCTCTTCCCGCAGCAGCCGCACGAGCTCCTTCGCGGCAGCGGCGGGATCGTCGGCGGGAATCAGCCGGCACTTCTCACGCGCGGCAGGAAGCTCGAGCTTCCTCCACCGCGTCTTCGCCGCCCCGGGGTCCGCCTCCGGTATCCCGAGGTCCGCGAGCTTCTTCTCCGCGATCGGCTTCTTCTTCGCTCCCATGATCCCCTTCAGCGACGCGTAGCGCGGCTCGTTCAGCCCCTTGTGTGCGGTCAGCACGACAGGGAGTGGCGACTCGACCACTTCGTGGGCGCCTTCGATCTCCCGATGCGCGGTCACCTTCCCGGGCGCGACCTCGAGTTTCACGACGCTGCCGACGTGCGGCAGGTCGAGGAGCTCGGCGACCATGGCGCCGACGAGGGACTCGTCGAGGCCGACCCCTTTCTGGCCGAACCACAGGAAGTCGTGCCCTGCCCCCCGCGCGACCGCCGCGATCGCCTTCGCGGTCGCGAGCGCGTCGAGCATGCGCGCGTCTCCCGAGTCCACCCACACGGCGTCGTCGGCGCCTCGCGCGAGACATTCGCGCAGGCCCGTCTTCACCCTCTCCGGCCCGACCGCCACGACGGTCACCGTCCCGGCGCCCGCGGCTTCCTTCGTGCGCAACGCCTCCTCGAGGGCGTACTCGTCGTAGGGCGACACGATCCACTTCACATCGCTCTCGTCGAGCGACTTGCCGTCCGGCGCAACCTTGATGCGCGTCTCGGTGTCCGGGACGTAGGCGATCGCGACGAGGGAGTTCACCGGCGCGATCGTCCGTCAGACCGTCTTGAAGATGAGACAGCCGTTCGTGCCGCCGAAGCCGAACGAGTTGGACATGGCGTACCGGACTCGGACTTGTCGCGCCTCATTGGGAACGTAGTCGAGGTCGCACTCCGGATCGGGTGTCTCGTAGTTGATCGTCGGCGGCAGGATCCCGTGGTGAAGGATGAACGCGACGATCCCCGACTCGAGCCCCCCCGCCGCGCCGAGCAGGTGCCCGGTCGACGACTTCGTCGAAGAGACCGCGAGCCGGTAGGCGTGCTCTCCGAAGACCATCTTGATGGCGATCGTTTCGACCTTGTCCCCCACCAGCGTCGACGTCCCATGCGCGTTGATGTAACCCACGTCCTCCGGCGCGATCTCCGCGTCCGCGAGCGCGTTCTTCATGACGCGCGCGGGGCCGTCGCCGTCCTCCGACGGTGCCGCGATGTGATACGCGTCGCCGGAGAGGCCGTAGCCGATGAGCTCCGCGTAGATGCGCGCTCCCCGCTTCCGCGCCGCCTCCATCTCCTCGAGTACGACGAGGCCCGCGCCCTCGCCCATCACGAAGCCGTCCCGATCGCGATCGAACGGTCGCGATGCGTGGGCCGGGTCGTCGTTGCGGGTCGAGAGCGCACGCATGACGGCGAAGCCCCCGACGGCGAGCGGCGTGATGACGGCCTCCGTGCCGCCGGCGATCGCGGAGTCGGCGTCGCCGTACTGGATCATGCGGTACGCCTCGCCGACCGCGTGCGCCCCGGTCGTGCAGGCGGTGACGGTCGCGAGGTTTGGTCCCTTCAGACCGTACTTGATCGACACGTTGCCCGCGGCCTCGTTTGCGATGAGCGCCGTGATAAAGAACGGCGAGATCACGCGGGGGCCACGCGCGAGGAAGTTCTTCTGGGTCTCCTCGATGATCGGCAGGCCGCCTATCCCCGATCCGATCACGACTGCGATCCGCTCGCGGTTCGAGTCTGTGACCGGCAGGCCGGAGTCCTCCATCGCGAAGTGCGCGGCCGCCATTGCGTAGTGGATGAAGGTGTCCATCTTCTTGATTTCCTTCCGCTCGATGTAGAGCGAAGGGTCGAACCCCCGCACCTCTCCCGCGATGCGGCAGGTAAAGGCGGACGCGTCGAATCGGGTGATCGGCCCCACGCCGTTTCTTCCCGCGACGAGGCCGTCCCAGTTTTCCTGGTTGCCGATGCCGAGAGGGGAGACGAGTCCCACCCCCGTCACGGCCACGCGGCGCGGAGAGGACACACGAGGCATGGGATTTCAGTTATGCGGGGAGTTCTTCTCGATGTACTCGACGGCGTCCTTGACCTTCTGGATCTTCTCCGCGGCCTCGTCCGGAATCTCGATGTTGAAAGCCTCTTCGAAGGCCATGACCAGTTCGACGGTGTCGAGAGAGTCTGCGCCCAGATCGTCCACGAATGAAGCTTCGGGGGTCACTTCGTTGGCATCCACGCCGAGCTGCTCGACGATGATGCTCTTCACCTTTTCTTCGACACTCATCCGTCCTCCTTCTTGAGCGAGAAGCGGCCGTATTCTAGCGGGAAACGGGAAACGGGAAACGTAAAACGATGAAGAAGCTACGGCGCCTGCGTTTCCCGTTTTCCGTTTTACGTTTTCCGCCCGTGTTCACATATAGAGCCCTCCGCTGACATTCAGGACCGCGCCCGTGACGTACGCGGCGTCCTCGGAAGCGAGGAAGGCTACGGCGCCGGCGACGTCGTCGGGCGTTCCCAGCCGCTGGAGCGGGATCTGGCCCGAGAGCCCCTCCCGCGACTGCTCCGTCATGCGGTCGGTCATGGCGGTCGCGATGAACCCGGGCGCGACGGCGTTGCAGGTGACGTTGCGTGAGCCCAGCTCGCGGGCGACCGAACGGGTCAGCCCCACAAGACCCGCTTTCGCGGCGGCGTAGTTGGACTGCCCCGCGTTGCCCATGAGCCCGACCACTGACGTCACGTTGACGATCCGCCCGTAGCGGCGGCGGACCATGCCCTTGACGACCGCCTGGATGAGGAGGAACGCGCCGGTCAGGTTCGTCATGAGGACCCGGTCCCAGGCCTCGCGTGACATCCGTAGGATCAGGTTGTCCTCGGCGATCCCCGCGTTGTTGACGAGCACGTCGATCTGCCCGTGTTCCTCGAGCGCGCTCTTCATCGCCGCCTCGATCGACGCGGGCTCGGAGACGTCGAGCTCCAGGACCCGGGCGCGGCCACCGGACTTGGAGATGTCGGCGACGACTCCGTCGAGCATGGACCTCGAGCGGGCCGCCGCGAGAACAATCGCGCCTTCCGCCGCCAGACGGCGCGCGATCGCCTCTCCGATCCCGCGCGAGGCGCCGGTGACGAGAGCGATGCGGCCGTCGAAGCGGGTCATGCGAGTGGAGTCTACCGTCCCACCCTCTGTCATTCCGAATCCGTCCTGTCTGTCATTCCGAGGCCCGGAGGGCCGAGGAATCTGTCCCATGGCGCAAGAGATCCCTCGCGGAGCCTGCCCTGAGCGGAAGACCGCAGTCGAAAGAGACACAGATCCCTCGCTTCGCTCGGGATGACAAGTAAGGGAGAAGGGCTCGGGATGACAAGTAGGGCGAAGGGGGGGGTTCCGCGGGATGACGGCTTCGCGCGTCACCTCGGCTCCCCCACGTCCGGCAGGATTCGGCTCCACTCGTCCACGATCGCTCGCGCGATGTCTCCCATCGCCGCGACCGCTGGATGGATCGGCGAGGACTCGCTCGACCCGGGGCTTCCGTCGGTGAACACGACGAGCACGAACCGCCCCTTCCCGGTGCGCAGAATGCCCGCGTCGTTGCGGACTCCCGACATCGTGCCCGTCTTACCCGCCCAGAGCGCCGCCGAGGAGAAGCGCCGCGCGAGCCGCGCCCGGCTCGGCGCGGTATCGAGATACCGGAAGATCTGCCGGGAGGCGTCTTCATCGAGGAGCTCGCCGTTCGCGACCCGGGAGAGCCAGAGGGCGACTTCGCCCGGCGTCGCGACGCCGAACCGAAGGCCGGTCCACCGGGGCCCGGGCACCGCCGGGTCGAGCCATGGGAGCACCGACAGGAGACGCACGCTGGCGAACCCGAGCGACTCCATTCGCGCGTTGATGGTTTCGATTCCGAGCCGCTCGATCCACGCGTTCGTCGCCGTGTTGTCGGAAGGTCCGATCATCAGAGTGGCGAGGTCGTTCCACGTCGGTGCGAGACCGGGATCGAAGAGCTTCAGCCACCCCGACTCGGAGCCCTTGTTCAGCGGGGTGAGCGTCCAGCGCTCGGCCAGGTCGACGCGGCCGTCGCGCACCGCGGCCATCGCTTCGGTCAACACAGCGATCTTGATCACGGACGCCGCCTCGAACCGCTCGTCGGCGTCGCGGTCGTACGCAAGCCCGCTCTCGACGTGGCGCGCCGCCACTCCGATCCGGCAGGAGCAGACACGCGACCCCGCCTGGACCGCGGCGTCGATCGGGGATTCCGGAGAGGTCGGCGCCGGCGGCGTCGAGGCGCACGCGGTCAGGAGTGCGGCGGAGGCCAGGACGGCGGCGATCCGGAGGGCGGGCCTTTTCGCGCTCACCCTCCCCACCCCTCGACTCGAATGCCCTTCTCGATCCGGCGCACGAGACCCGCGATCACGTTGCCCGGACCGATCTCCAGGCCCCGGTCCACTCCATCCGCCGCCAGGCGCCGCACGCTCTCGACCCATCGCACCGGAGAGTCGATCTGGCGCACGAGCGCGTCGCGAAGGAGCGCGCCCCGCCACGTCGGTTCCGCGTCCACGTTCGTGACGACCGGGAACGCTCCGTCGGCGAAGTCGGTCGCCGAGAGCAGCTCCTCCATCCGTTCCCGCGCGGGACGCATGAGCGGCGAGTGGAAAGGAGCGGAGACGGCGAGCGGTATCGCGCGCTTCGCGCCCCGCGCGAGGCAGGCGGCGGACGCGCGCCGGACGGCCCCCGCATGCCCGGCGATCACCGTCTGCTCCGGCGAGTTGTAGTTGGCCGCCCGGACGAACTCGTCGCCGGCCGCCTCGCGGCACACCGCCTCGACGTCCCCGGCGGGGAGGCCGACGATCGCCGCCATCGCTCCCACTCCCGCGGGCACGGCCTCCTGCATGAACTTGCCGCGCTTGCGCACGAGACGCACCGCGTCGGCGAACGAGATCACGCCGGCCGCGACGCACGCCGAATACTCGCCGAGCGAGTGCCCGGCCGCGAAAGCGACCCCCTCGAGTTTCTCGGGAGACGCCGAGCGAAGGGCCGCCAGGGAGGCGACCGAGTGCGTGAGGATCGCCGGCTGAGTATTCGCGGTCGCGCGGAGCTCTTCCTCCGGCCCCTCGAAGCAGAGTCGCGAAAGCTCGAAACCGAGGGCCGCGTCGGCCTCCTCGAAGACCGCCCGGGCTGCGGGCGAGGCGCTGAAGAGGGCGCGCCCCATCCCGACGAACTGCGATCCCTGGCCGGGAAAGAGGAGGGCAAGCGTCAAGCGGACGTTGCTACCAGCGAACGAGGACCGAGCCCCAGACGAGACCCGCTCCGAACGCCGTCAGCAGCACGAGGTCGCCGTCGGCGATCCGACCGGCGCGCGCGCATTCGTCGAGCGCGATCGGAATCGACGCCGCCGACGTGTTGCCGTAGCGTTCGATGTTCTTGTAGACCTTGGACGGCGGCACCTTCAGCTTCTCCCCGACGGCGTTGATGATCCTCTCGTTCGCCTGGTGCGGGATGAAGAGGGCGATCTGCTCGTGCGTGAAACCCTGCTCGGCGAGGAGCTCGGACGTGACGTCGGCCATCGCCTTGACGGCGACCTTAAACGTCTCGTTCCCCTTCATCTTGATGTACGGGAGCTTCTCCGCGATCTGGGTCGAGTCGTTCGCCGGCCGGTTGGAGCCTCCCCCCGGCATGCAGATGAAGTCGGCGTAGGCGCCGTTCGACTTCATCCGGCTCCCGAGGATCCCGTGGTCCCCCTTTGTCGACTTGAGGACGACGGCGCCGGCCCCGTCCCCGAAGAGGACACAGGTGGAGCGGTCGGTCCAGTCCACGTAGCGCGAGAGAATCTCTCCGCCGACGACGAGCACGTTTTCCGCCTTGCTCGACTGGATGAGGGCGTCGGCGAGGTGAAGGCCGTAGAGGAACCCGACGCAGGCCGCGGAGACGTCCGAGGCCGCCGCTTTCGTCGCGCCGAGGTTGTGCTGGACGAGGCACGAGGTGGCGGGAAAGAGCATGTCGCTCGAGATCGTTCCGACGAGGATCATGTCGAGGTCTTCGGCGCGCATGTGCGCGCGCTTCAGCGCGAGCTCCGACGCCCTGGTGCACAGGTCGGAGAACTTCTCCCCTTCCGAGACGATGTGGCGCTCCCGGATCCCGGTGCGCGACATGATCCACTCGTCGGACGTGTCGACCAGTTTCTCGAGGTCGGCGTTCGTCAGAAGCTTCTTCGGCACAGCGGCGCCGGTGCCGACAATTCGCGCGCGGTTCATTTAGTGTCCCGAGTCCGAAATGCGTCGGCATTCGGCCGGCGCTGCATCCCGCCCCGCGGCGTTGCTCCTCGGATGCGTACCGCCCGGGTACGCCTCTCTCGTCGCGCCTTGCGGGCCGGGCGCTTCGCCGGCCTCGGTGCACGACGGACTTCTGACTCGCGACACTAGGCTTTGAGGAGGCTCGCTTCGCGCGAGTGGAGCTCGGCGATCGAAGACTGGATCTTCTCCGCAAGCCCCTGCCGCGAGAACTCCGCGGCGAAGCGGATGGCGTTCTTGATGGCCTTCGCGCTCGAGCGCCCGTGGCAGATGATCACGCAACCCTTGACGCCGAGCATCGGCGCCCCGCCGTACTCGGAGTAGTCGAGTCGCTGCTTGAAGCTGCGAAACGCGCTGCGCGAGAGGAGAAAGCCGACGGACGCCTGGAGAGTGCGCTTGATCTCTTCCCGCAGGAGCTTCTCGACCATCTCGCCCAGCGCCTCCGACACTTTGAGGATGACGTTGCCGGTGAAGCCGTCCGTGACGATCACGTCGACTTTGCCGTCGAAGACGTCACGCCCCTCCACGTTGCCGATGAAGTTCAGGCCCGCCTCCTTGACGATCTTGAACGCCTCCTTCGTGCGGTCCGTGCCCTTCGTGTCCTCCTCTCCGATGGACATGAGCCCGATCGAGGGAGACGGCTTTCCGAACGCGAGCTGGGCATAAATCGACCCCATGACCGCGAACTCCTTGAAGTGCTCGGTCTTCGCGTCCGGGTTGGCGCCCACGTCGAGCAGCAGGCAGTGGCCCGAGAGGTTGGGAAGGATCGCCGCCAGCGCCGGCCGGTCCACCCCCTCGATCGTCCCGATGACCATCTTCGCGCAAACCATCGCCGCGCCGGTGTGCCCGGCGGAGACGAGTCCGGCCGCCCGGCCGTCCCGAACGCAGTTGGCCGCCACGCGGATCGAGGAGTTGCGCTTTCGGCGGACCGCGGCCGTGGCCGGGTCGTCCATGGTGACGACCTCCGGGGCCTCGACGATCTCGATGTCGGAGCCGCGATATCCCGACTCGGCGAGGAGCCGCTCGAGCGGTGAAGAGCTTCCAACGAGCAGGGTCGGAATCCCGAACTCGCGCGCCGCGGCGATCGCCGCGTCCACGTTGACGTGGGGCGCGTGATCGCCCCCCATCGCATCCACGGCGATACGCATGCTCAGACCATCCGTCCGACGGGCAGCACGGGTCGCGGGATTATACGGCCTCGCTCCGCGAGGCGAGAGTTCTCGGTTCTCAGTTCTCAGTTCTCAGCGGAGCACTGAGAACCCGGGCTCCCTGAGACTCTCTTCAGACGTTCGTTACCTGTTTGCCCTTGTAGTGGCCGCACCGCGCACACACGCGATGAGGCGCTTTCGCCTCGTGGCAGTTCGGGCACTCTGACAGCGCGGGGGGGGGGAGCGCGTCGTGCGCGCGG
>JBKJVY010000338.1:0-4496 GCA_046717185.1 Thermoanaerobaculia bacterium | reverse complement strand
TGTGCTCGACGGAGACAGCGTCATGGAGCGCCGGTCCGCCCACCGGGTCTTTGATCCGCTCGGCAAGCTTCAGGTACCGCTCGTGAAGCCCGCGCAGCTCCTGCTCGGAAAGCTCCTCCGCCCCGACGAGCCGGTTGCTCGCGCCCGCGATCGCCGCGACGACCTCGTTCAACTTCAGCTGAATGGCGCGCGATTCCTTGTTCTGCGCGCGCTGGATCAGGAACACCATCAGAAACGTTGCGATGGTCGTTCCGGTGTTGATGATCATCTGCCAGCCGTTGGAGAAGCGGAACATCGGCCCGGTCAACGCCCAGGCGAGAACGAACCCGAAGGCGATCCCGAACGCGGCCGTGCTGCCGGTCCACTGCGAGACGCGGGTGGAGAATCGTTCGAGCGAGTTCCCGCCCGAGGGGGCTTGCTTTGCTCTCATGGGTTGCCTCCGAGTGCAAGCGCCTTGCCGCGCGAGCCCTCAGTCCACCCGGACGATCCGCCCTTCGATCTTTGACGCGACCCGGCGGCCCGGCAGCGCGCGGATCGCGGCCTCGGTCGTCGCCCGCCAGGGAACCGGCCCGGAATCGAGCCGCCGCGGACTCGCCGCTCCCCGCCCCTTCGAAAAGAGCGGATACCCGTCACGGTAGCCGTTCTCCCACAGGTAGTCGAGCGACGCGGCGCTGTATCGCCGTTCGAGCTCGAGCGGCCGGTAACCGGGAGAGCCGCGGGGCGCGACCTCGACGTCGGCCGCTTCCACGGAGTAGACGGGTTGGTCGGCAGTTCCCCCGACCCGATACCGGAACCGGATTCCGGACACCTGGAGGAAGCGTCCGTGCCCCGCGTGGACCTTCGAGACCGAGATCCTGAGGAGCTCGAGTAGCTCGGCGCCGGTGATCTCGAAGGAGACGATCGAGTTGTCGAAGTAGAAGATTCCCTCGAAGTCGTAGTTCCGGATCGGGCCGGGCGGAATGTCGTCGTTGATCCGGACTGCGCCGCCGTTCAGGAAACCCATGTCGGTCTCCATCCGGCCGCGCAGGACGTCGGTGAGGAAGTTGCCGAGCGCCGTTTCCCGGCCGCGGACCGCCGGCTCGACCCCTTCGAGCAGGTTCTCGGTCGTGCCGATCACCTCTTCGAGGTCGCGCCCCGTCTGGGACCGGACCGCGGCGGCGAGCTCGGCGAGCGACGCCTGCACTTCGCGCTCGACGGCGGCGTCCTTCTCCACTTCGGGGCCGAGCGAAACCTTGCGGAAGGAGTCCTCGAACCTCCCGTCGGCGAAGATCCGCACGTCGTGGACGACCGCGGTCTTCGCGTCGGCGTCCGCCTTCGTGATCCAGGTCTTGCCGACCTTGCGGTCGAGAAAGAAGTGCTCGTGCCCTCCGACGACGAGCGCGACCGCCGGGAAATCCCGCGCGAGCCGCTCGTCCTCCTCGAGGTCCTGATGCGTGAGGGCGATGACCGCGGTCGCACCCGCCGCGCGCAGCCGGTCGAGTGCGCGAGACACCGCCGCGTTCCGGGCGGGCAGCTCGTACTCGTACCCGACGTAGTCGCGCGGCTGCGCGTCGGTCGTGAGGCCAAAGATGCCAAGCCGGGCTCCGCCGACCTCCCGGACGAGGACGTCGTGCGCGTTCGGGACCCGCGCCGAGAACGACTCGCCCGGCGCCGCCTTTACGCTTCGATAGCGGGTATTCGACGTGACCCACGCGAAGTCGGACTGCGCAACGCGGCCGAGCAGGATCCCCGGATCCCGATCGTCGAACTCGTGGTTGCCGAAGACCACGACGAGCGAGGGATCGAACGCGGCCGGGTCTCCGTCGAGCAGGTTCAACGTCCGGATCATCGGGTTCCCGCGCAGGTACTTGCTCATGACGGAGGGAAAGAGAAGGTCTCCGCCGTGGAGGACGAGAACGGGTCGTCCCTCCGCTTCGAGCTCTCTTCGCAGCGTCCGCACGCGCGCGAGGCCTCCCACCGTCCCGCCCTGGAGCCCCTCGATCTTGTACACGTCGTTGATCTGAAGGATCGTGAAGCGGACCGCAGGCGACGCCGCGGACGGCACGGCGGGCGTCGCCGCCGGACGCGGAGCGCCGCCGGCGCACGCGAGGCTGATCAGGGCGGCGACGCCGACGAGGAGGCGGGATGGCCGGATCATCGCCGCGGTCTTCCATCCGGCCGCGCGGCCCGAACCCAGACGCGGACGTGCTCGAGACGGGGTGCGGGCTCCCCCCGCGACGCCGCGAGACGGCGAAGGAGAAGGGCGAGCGCCGGTGGGTGCGCCGCTCGCAGGTCGGCCACGCTGTCGATCCCGGCTTCTTCGAGCAGGCGTGCCGCGCTCGGACCCATCCCCTTGTGGAGGGCGAGCGCGGCGTGCCGAGCCGCGCGCTCGACCGACGGCAGCGGCAATCCGGATCGAGCCGCGACGGCCACCGCGCCTTCTCTTTGAACGGCGCGATCGAGGCGCTCGGGCGTGGGAATCCCGGCGGCGCGGAGGCTCAGGACGGCGGACACCTCGAGGCCGGGAAGGTCGGAGAGGAGGGGCCGCATCGACTGGACGTTCCGTTCCATAGCCGCGACCGACGCCCAGGCGCTGAAGAGGATCGCGGCGCCCGCCGCAGCGAATCTCGTCCGGCCGCGAAGCCGCGAGACCCACGAGAAAAACGCGAACGCCGACAGCGCGAGCGGCGGGAACCCGCCGAAGCCCGCGAACGGCATCTCGAGGACTTTCCAGTCCTCGAAACCAGGAACAGTGTAGATCCACTTCGTGCGCGCCCAGTAGTTCAGGAGCTCCCACACCGCTCCGGCGAGGAGGCCTCCGAGGAGGAGGCGCAGGAGCCGCCCGGGGCGGCCCTCTCCGAGGTCGCGCAACAGAGACGGCGCCCCCGAACGGTAGTTCACGACCTCCAGGATGCCGAGCGGCCCTCCCCAGACCATCCAGAAGGCCCACCGAGGCGACACGAGGGGAAGGACCGCGCAGGCGGCGCCGGCGATCAGGCAGACGGCGAGCACGGTTCGGGTCACGCGCAGAGGGCGCCATCGCCGCTCGCGAAAGATCCCGAGGGCCTCGAGAGCCTCTGCATGGAAGAAGCACGCGGGAATCACGGTCGCAAACGCGAGAGTGCTCATGAGCACGGAGCCCCAGAGGGTCCTCAGCCCGAACACGTAGTACCAGTTACCGAGCCGGAGGTTGTACACCTCGAAAAGCAGCCAGAACGGGAGCGACCAGAGCATCATCCGAACGAGCTCGCGCCGGCGTTCACCGACGAACGAGCGGCCGCGGAGCGCGTGGATCGAGGCATCCAGAACGAGGAGGTAGCCGTACCACGCGGGCAGGTACCAGATGGCATTCCACGCCTCCAGGTCCGCCACGAGCGCCCACAGGCCCAGCCCGAAAACGGCAACTCCCGCCGCGGCGCGAAGGACGACGCCGGTATCCGCGCGGGGAGCGCCCCCTTCCGCCGGGACGGCAGCGGCTGAGCTCATCGCAGGTTGCTCTTCGGGAACCCGACGCGTTCCGGCGCCTCGTTCAGGCGCGCGAGGAGCTTCCGGATAAGGTCCGTCTTCGTGCGCCCCGCCTTCCTCGGATCGACGAGGTAGCGCACGATCGCCTCGAGCCACGTGTTCTCGTTCACCCGAAAGAGCACGACGGGCCGCTCCTGAACCTGCAGGTGGTCCACTGGGGTCTCGGCGAGGAGCTCCCGGTAAACCTTCACGCGCTGCATCATCGTCTCGCCGAGCTCTTCTTCCGCCGCGTCGCTCATCGTCTTCGCGACAAACTCCAGGTCGCTGTCGTACGCGATCTGGAACTTGATCTCGTTCCAGATGTACGGGAAGAGCGGCCACGAGTAGTTGTAGACGGGAGTCGTCAGGACGTTGGAGTTCGGAAACTTGATGATGCGCCCGCTCGGGTGGTCCGTCGAAAGGTACTGGCCGCCGAACTCCCACAGCGTTGTGTCGAGGTAGGAGACGTCTATCACGTCGCCCGCGGCGCCGCCGATCAGGATTCGGTCTCCGACCCGGTAGGGCTTTCGGACGAGGATGTAAATCCAGCCGATGAAGCTCGTGATCGGCGTCTGCAGCGCGAACCCGAGGATGAGCGAGAGGACTCCGACCGAGACGAGCGCCGTGTACCAGCCGACGAACACGGCCGACACGAGGATGATCACGATCGCGAGAGCGATCGCGAGCCGCAGGATGCGTTTCAGGTTGTAGCGCGAGACCGTGTCGAACCGCGGCAGGAAGTACATCCGTACCGCCTTGCCGAGGAGCAGAACGAGCACGATGAAAACGGCGCCGAGGCTCGCCCGCTGGAGGACGTCGAGGATCTTTTCGGAAAGCCCGACGGAAGACCGCAGCAGGACAACCCGCACCGCGAGAAAGACGGCAATTAGAAGTGCATAGACGACGAGCCCCGCGATGAGGCTCTTGCGGGGCTCCTTCTTGTGCGCCTCGGGCGGAGGAGTCGCCTGCTCGAGGGCTTCCTTGACGTCCCCCTGCTCCTTGAGCTGCTCGGC
>JBKJVY010000337.1:0-4596 GCA_046717185.1 Thermoanaerobaculia bacterium | reverse complement strand
GGTCCCGCGTCGTTCACGCGCGACTCGGGCTGAGGGACCTTCTCGATCGCGTGCGTCGCGGTGTCGTAGAGCCACACCTGGGAGACCGTCCCGCCACGGTAGCGCTTCCACTGGAGGAATCGCGGCGAGAGCGGGTTGTAGGCGATCCGCTTCCCGTCGGGCGAATACACGGCACGGTCGGCGTGCGGGATCGGGAGCGGCTGCTCGGGACCGCCCTCGACCGGCACGGTGAAGAGTTGCGTGTAGCGCGCGGTGTGCACGTTGCGCGGCGACGTGATGAGGACCGACCGGCTGTCCGCGGTGAAGCCGTTCGCGACGTCGCTCCCCGGATGCCACGTCAGGCGCCGCGGGACGCCGCCCTCGGACGAGACGATGTAGACGTCGGTGTTGCCTTCGTACTGCGCCGAGAACGCGATCCACTTCCCGTCCGGCGAGTACGCCGGGCTCGACTCGACGCCGACGTCGGAAGTCAGGCGCCGCACGCTCGAGCCGTCGAGCGCGCACGTCCAGAGGTCGTTTGCGTAGATGAACGCGATCCGGCCGGCGCTGATCGCGGGGTCGGAGAGGAGCCGTGTATCGCGGATGTCGGGGCCGAGCGCAATGGCCGCGGAGGCGGCGATGGGCGATAGGAGAAGGAGCGGCAGCCCGAGAAGAGCGCGGAGGTGCATATTTCCCTCGGCTAAAAGTTGTTTTTCGCGTGAACGATATCAGGGGGCGCCCGCTGGGCCGGCCGTTATTGGCCGTTATTGGGGACAGATTTATTTACTCCGGGCGGTGAGAATCCGGGACGGACTGCCGGTCGCTTCGCGGAATGAATGACTTATTTCCCTGCGTTTCCTGCAGGCGAGGTCCACCATCGCACCCCTCAGCCGCCGCACCCTGCTCACCTCGCTCGGCGCCGCCGGCGCGGCGTCGGTACTGTGGCCGTTGTCCGCTTCGGCCGAGCGCGGAGCGATCCTCACCCGTCCCATTCCGTCGACGGGCGAGCGGCTGCCGCTCGTCGGGCTCGGGAGCTGGATCACGTTCAACGTCGGCGACGACGTCGCGGCGCGGGACTCCTGTACCGAAGTCCTGCGGGCGTTCTTCCGCGACGGGGGGCGCCTCATCGACTCGTCTCCCATGTACGGCTCCTCGCAGAACGTGATCGGGTACGGCCTCGACAAGCTCGGCGACCCGAAGACGCTTTTCTCGGCCGACAAGGTCTGGATCTCTTCCAGCACGCGCGGTCCCATGCAGATCGAGGAGTCTCGAAGGCTGTGGGGCATTCCCCGGTTCGACCTTCTCCAGGTCCACAACGTCCTTTCATGGGAAGACCACCTGAAGACGCTCTTTGCGATGAAGGCCGCCGGCCGGCTGCGCTACGTGGGAATCACGACGTCGGAAGGACGCCGGCACGCCGACATCGAACGGATCATGCGCAACCAGCCGATCGACTTCATTCAGGTCACCTACAACGCTCTCGATCGGGAAGTCGAGAATCGAATCCTGCCGCTCGCGCGCGAATGGAAGATCGCCGTCCTCGCCAACCGCCCCTTCCGGCAAGGCTCGCTGATTCGAAGCGTCGCGCGACATCCCCTTCCGGCGTGGGCCCGCGAGATCGACTGCGCGAGCTGGTCGCAGCTCCTCCTGAAGTTCATCGTGTCGCACCCGGCGATCACCTGCGCCATTCCGGCGACGAGCCGCGTGGACCACGTGCGCGAGAACCTCGGCGCGAGCTTCGGACGTCTGCCCGACGAGGCCATGCGCCGGCGAATCGCGGCTCACGTCCAGTCGCTCTGATGCCCGAGTGGTGGACCTACACCCTCTCGGACCTCCAATCGTTCTCGCTCGAGACCTACTACCGGCTCTTTGAGCGCTACAACATCGCGATCTGGCCGGCGCAGATCGTGGCGCTCGCACTCGGCGCGGCGATCGGTGCGTTCCTGCGGCGCGGCGCAGAGCCGCGGCGGGGGCGCCTCATCGCGGCGATCCTCGCGGGCGGTTGGCTGTGGACCGCGTTCGCCTTCCACGCGACCCGTTACGCGACGATCCACCGGGGCGCGGTCTATTTCGCGTGGGCGTTCGGTCTCGAAGCGCTGCTCCTCGTCTGGGCGGGCGTCTTTCGCGGAGGGTTGACCTTCGCGCGGCGCGGCAACGCAGTGGGCCGGGCCGGGCTCGCGATTTTCCTCTTCGCGCTCCTCGTTCAGCCGCTCCTCGGACCGCTCGTCGGTCGGGGATGGCGGCAGGTCGAGATCTTCGGCGTCGCGCCGGACCCGACCGCCGTCGGCACGCTGGGGATACTCCTCTTAACCGCCGGGCGCGCGCGGTGGGCGCTGATCGCCGTGCCCGCGATCTGGTGCGCGTTCTCCGGAGCGACGCTGCTCGCGATGGGGACACCGGCCGGCTGGGTGTTGATCGCCGCAGTCGCGGCCGCGGTCGTGGGGTCAACCCTGAATTGGGGTCAACGCTGAAAAGCTGAATTCGGGTCAGGGCTGAATTCAGCACTGGCACAAATTCAGGAATTCAGCGTTGACCCCAGCGAGAATGCGATCGGTGGGAGAACGATCAAACGTCGCGACATTCAGAAGCCCTTCTCGCCGCCGGCGACGAAACGCTCCTTGGAGGTGCACGACCGCGCGATCCGCGGGTCGAGCGCTCGCGCGAGACACTGGAACGCGCGACGGCGCAGCGTCGAGAGCGCGGCCCGCTCGACGGGGGTGAATTCGAGTCCGAACCTCGGGGCCAGCTCGAAGATCGAAGGCCCGACCGGAAGGAAAGAGTCCCGAAACCTTCATCGGTCAGGATCTTTCCGAGCAGGACCTCGACGTTTTTCTGCGACATTTGGGACTTCCCAGTCGATCTCTCGTTACAGGAGCCGTGCCACGCGGGCCCTTGCGGTGGGATGGCGGGTAACTGCCAGCGACGGGAGGGCTTTGTCGCGGTCAGGGGACTCGAAGCCGGAGTCTCGCCCGGCGAGAACCTGCCCGGAAATCGACAGAGTGCGGAAGGACGCGCAGCGGTGACAGCGCCGGGGCAAGAGTGCCCGGGCTCATCGCGGCCGCCAGCGAAAGACCGCGAGATCGATCGAACCTCCGGTGTCGAAACGAACGTCCTCCCGCTCGAGACGGAGCCGCTGCACGGTGCTCATCGGACCGTCGTCGGCGCGGGAGCTGATGCGACCCCGGGCGTTGACGACCCGGTGCCACGGGACGCGGCTTCCCTCTTCGAGCGCGCTGAGTGTGTAGCCGACCAGGCGTGCGTGCCCGTCGAGGCCCGCCAGCCGGGTGACCTGGCCGTACGTTGCCACCCGACCGCGGGGAACGCGAGCGACGACCGAATGGATCCTTTCGCGCCGGCTACCGGGAGCGGTCAATCTGCACCTTGATCGTGCGCCACCGTCCCTGATTGAAACGCAGCACACTCAAAGCGCACCGGGTCGCGTGACCCGCAAGGATCGCAAGCCATATATCGATGGGATCCAGCTTGCCGGTCTGCTGAATCACGAAGCAGATGCCGAGCGGCACGGCGATCTGCGAGACGATTGAAATGTAGAGCGGGCTCTTCGTGTCTCCCGTTCCCTGAAGTCCGCCCGTGTAGGTGAGAGCGGCGGCGATGAACAGACCGGAAACGGAGAGCACCCGCAGGAGCTGAACGCCGATCTCGACGACGACAGGCTCGTTCATCCCGAAGACGGCCAGCAGCTGTCGGGGGAAAAAGAAAAAGAACAGGCCGACAAAAGCGGCGCCCGTAAGGCCGAATCGAGCCGCGACGTGAACGGCCTTGCTCGCGCGGTCGGGGTTGCCCGCGCCCAGGTTCTGGCCGGCGACCGCGGCCGCGGCGCCCATCAGCCCGACCGACGTCCACGTGATGAGCGAGAAGAGCTGGGTATACGAGACGGCGAACGCCGCCTGTGCCGCGGCGCTCTGCGCAAGCGAACCGATGAACGAGAGGAGCAGCACGCCGCCAACGTTCATGGCGATCCCCTGAATGCCCGCCGGCAGCCCGAATCGGAAGAGCGACCGGATGATCGTCCAGTCCGGGCCGAGATGCCCGCCGCGCGGGAACCGGACGACCCAACCGCCGGTCCAGAGCTTCACCAACGAGTACAGCGCGACCAGACCGGAAGCAATACAGGTTCCCATCGCGGCGCCCCGCGTGCCGAAAGCGGGAATCGGGCCCAACCCCCGGATCAGCACGAGGTTCAGAACGACGTTCAGCGCCGTCATCGTGACACCGAGGACCATCGGGGTCCGCGCGTCACCGGCGGAGCGCAGGGCACCGCTCAGCATGAAAAACACCAGCATGCCGCCGCTGAAGACGAACATGATGCGCAGAAATGGCAGCGCTTCCGCCTGCACGGCCGGGGCTGCGTTCACGAGATCGAGCAACCAGGGCGACAGGACGTAACCGAGCGGCGCCATGATCCCGAGCGACATCCCGATGGCCGTCAGGAACGCCTGGTAGACGGTGCGATCGACTTTGTCCGTTTCGCCGGCACCGGCGAAACGCGCGACGAGCACGCTCATCCCGATGAACAGCGACGAGATGAAGACGATGACGACGAGGAACATCTGCCAGCTCACGCCGATCGCGGCGTTGCCGGTGAAGCCGACGAAG
>JBKJVY010000336.1:0-4374 GCA_046717185.1 Thermoanaerobaculia bacterium | reverse complement strand
TTCGGCCCGCCCGCTGGACCTTCTTGAGAACGAGAGCGGAGCCTTGCCCTGTCGCCACGACCGGCCATCCGCCTTCGTCCCGAAGCGTCCCCGACTCACACTCGCGTTCGACCGTCGCGGCGGCCTCGAGCTCGATCAGCTTGACCCGCTCTCCGCCGAGGATCGCGTACAGCCCGGGCCACGGCGTGAAAGCGCGCAGCCGCCGCTCGATCTCCGCGGCGGGGCGGCTCCAGTCCACCCGGGCGTCGTCGCGCGTCAGCGGGCGCGAGAAGGTCGGCACTCCCGTCTGCGGGCGCGGGGCGAGGGTGCCCGACTCGAGCCCTCGAAGCGTCCGGACGAGAAGCTCCGCCCCGAGTGAGGCGAGCCGGTCGGAAAGCGACGCCGCGTCTTCGCGGTCGCCGATCGTGACCCTTCGTACCAGGTAGACGGGTCCCGCGTCGAGCTCCGCCACGATGTTCATGGTCGCGACACCGGTCTCGCGGTCTCCCGCGAGGATCGCGGCCTGGACGGGGGACGCGCCGCGGTGCTTGGGCAGAAGCGACGCGTGCACGTTGACGCATCCTTTGGGCGGCAGCTCGAGGATCTCGGCGGGGAGGAGCTTTCCGTAAGCGACGACCGCGATCGCGGCGGGCCGCGCGCCCCGGAGACTCTCCAGAAAAGCCGTATTGCCGCGGAGCTTCGGCGGCTTCTCGACGGGGATTCCCCGCGACGCCGCAAGCAGGGCGACCGGCGACGGCCGCGGGCGTCCGCTCCGGCCAACCGGCCGGTCGGGCTGCGTGACGACGAGAGGAACGTGGAAGCCGCTCTCGATTAGAGCGGAGAGCGAGGGCACGGAGAACTGGGGAGTTCCGAAGAAAACGATGCGCATTCCACGCAAGCCTAATGCCCACAACTGGGGACAGGTTTAAACCTGTCCCCGATCTTGGCTACCGCGGCGCCCGATCCACTTCTTCGAAGTAGTCGTCCGCGACGAGCACCTCGCGCGGCTTCGATCCCCGCGGCGGCCCGAGAAGGCCGTCGCGCGCCATCATGTCGATGAGCTTCCCGGCGCGGGAGAAACCGACGCCCATCCGCCGCTGAAGGAAGGAGATCGAGGCCATCTTCTCCTTGACGACCAGCCGGGAGGCCTCGTCGTACAGCGGGTCGGCCTCGTCCCCCGCGTCGTCGCGGCGCGCGATCTCGACGCGATCCTTCGTGATTTCGTCGTCGTATTGCGGTTTCGCCTGTTTCTTCAGGAACTTCACGAGCCCGGCCGTCTCCTGGATCGAGACGTAAGCGCCGTGGACCCGGCGCAGCCGCGAAGTGCCCGGCGCAAGGTACAGCATGTCGCCGCGCCCGAGCAGGCGCTCCGCCCCGTTGCCGTCGAGGATGACGCGGGAATCGACCTTGGAGGACACTTTGAAGGCGATCCGCGACGGCAGGTTCGCCTTGATGACCCCCGTCAGGATGTCGACCGACGGACGCTGGGTGGCGACCACGAGGTGGATGCCGACCGCGCGTGCTTTCTGGGCGAGCCGCACGATCGACTCCTCGACCTCCTTCGGCGACGTCATCATCAGGTCGGCGAGCTCGTCGATCACGATCACGATGAGCGGCATCGGCTCGAGCTTCAGGTCTGGATCGTCCGGGTGCTGCGCCCGCACACGCGCCACGGCCTCCGGGTCCTGGATCGCGGCGTTGTACTGCTCGGCGTTGCGGACCTGCCCGAAGTCCGACAGGGTCTGGAACCGCTCGTCCATGACGTCGACCGCCCACTTGAGGGCGTTCGCCGCTTTCTTCGGGTCGGTGATGATCTTCGTCGAGAGGTGGGGCAGGTCTTCGTAGATCTCGAGCTCGACCATCTTCGGGTCGATCAGGATGAGCTTGACCTGGTCCGGCCTCGCCTTGAAGAGCAGCGAGGTGATCAGCGCGTTGATGGCGACGCTCTTGCCGGACCCTGTCGTCCCCGCGATCAACAGGTGTGGCATCCCGCGCAGGTCGTCCACGATCGGCTCGCCGTGGATGTCCTTCCCGAGCGCGAGAGTCAGGAGCGAAGGGGAGGACTGGAACTTCTCCGACTCGACGACGTCGCGAAGGGCGATGATCTCTCCCCCGCCGGGGTTCGGTACCTCGATCCCCACGCTCGCGCGGCCGGGAAGCCGTTCGATGCGGATCGACTCCGCCTTGAGTGCGAGCGCAAGGTCTTCCGAGAGCCCCATGACCTGGTTGACCTTGATCCCGGCCGCGGGACGGAACTCATACGTTGTGACGACGGGACCGGGATGGTACTCGGCGATTTCTCCCTCGACGCCGAACTCGGCGCACTTCGCGGCGATCAGACGGCCCGTCTCAGCGAGGATCCTTCGGTCCACGGCGCCGGCGCCCTCCCGCTTCTCCAGAAGCGAAACCGGCGGGTAGGTGTACCCCTCGACCGTCAGCGGTAGCTGCTGCTGCGGCGGCGCGGCAGGCTTCTTCTTCGGGGCCGGGACCGCGGCCGCGGCGGGCCGGGGCGTCGCAACGACCTTCTTCGTAATCGAGAACCTGCCCGGGCCGGGAATCTCCTTCAGGAAGGGGGGGGCGTCGTTGGATGTGAAGGGAACGTCGGCGAGCGAAACCCCCTCCCGCTTCGCCTTTTCGAGGTGCTTGGTTACGACGGTGCGGCGCAGGCGCTCCCTGGTTCGCCGGTCGCTCCGGCGCGCCCACCCGAGCCGGAAGCGTGAGAGGAGACCGACCATCTTGACCCGAAGGCCGAAGAGCACGTCGGCAAGGGAGACCTGCGTCGCGAGCGGCACGGCGATGAGTAGGAACGTAACGACGAGGAGCGCGGCGCCCGTCGTCCCGAGGCGCGAACGGGCCGCTTCCGATACCGCGCGCCCGACGATGCCGCCGGCCTCCGCGTCCTCGCCCGCGAGGGGGCGACGCCCGAACGCGAGCGACAGGAGCGCCGGCACGGCGAGAAAGAGAAGCCCGAATCCGAGCGCCTTCGAGCCGCGGTTCTCGAACGGCCTGGCGGCGAATCGGCGCAGCCCCCAGAAACCGAGGAGAACCGGGACCGTCCACGCCGCGAAACCGAGCGCCTGGTAGAGGGCGACGGAAAGGGAGGCGCCGAACCCGCCGATCCAGTTGGTCGGAGACTCCGCCTCCCCCGTCGTGAGAGAGAACAAGTTTGGGTCGTGCGGGTCGTACGAGTACAGCGCGAGCGCGGCGAGCGCCCCGGCGAGTAAGAGCAGGACGCCGAAAGCCTCGCTGGCCGCCCGGCTCCGAAAGAACCCACCTTCCTGCAAGTCGGTCCATTATCGGATGGAAACCGCGCGGGCGATACCTTCGAGTTCGCCCGCGGCGCGCTTTATGCTTCCAAAAACGCGAATGAAGAAGCGAGTTCTCTTTCTCTGCACCGGCAACGCCGCACGCAGCCAGATGGCGGAGGCGCTCGCGCGCGAGTTTCACGGCGAGTCGATCGAGCCGGTCTCCGCCGGGTCGTGCCCCGCCGGGTTCGTGCATCCGCTCGCGATCCGCGCGATGGAGGACCTCGGCGCCGATATGACCGACGCGCGGTCGAAAGGCGTCGAGGAGTTCGCGAATCGGCCGCTCGATGCCGTCGTGACGGTCTGCGATTCCGCCGCAGAGGACTGTCCGCACTGGCCGAACGCCGGCCGCGTCCTGCACTGGCCGATCGAGGACCCGTCCTTCGGGCCGGACGATACGGCGACGCGGTACGACCGGTTCCTGGAGACCCGGGACGAGCTGCGCCGCCGGATCGACGGGCTCGTGCGGGAGCTCGTGGACCCGGACACCGCCCCTTAACGGCGGGTACCCGGGGGATTGGACCCCGGCTCGCCGCCAAATTGAGTTCTCTCGAGAGCTGCTACCGCATCCGACTGACCGTCGCCTCTACGGACGACGGGCCGAACTGGGGGTCGCCCGCGAACACGGCCCGAATCTTTCGCGCCTTCGTACTCACGTAACGCCCCACGTCGATCTGAGCGACGCCGTTTACGTCCGTCGTTGCGGTCCCGAGCGAAACGAAGCTCGCGTTCGCTGAAGCATTCTGCTGAACCGAGAACGCGATGGTTTTCCCTGCCAGAGGCTGAGAGTCCGAGTCCCGAAGCGTCGCGCGAGCGATTCCAGGCTGACCGGGCGCGACCGCGACGTTGGGCATCGTGAGGGTGGTCCGGTCGCGAACGGAGATGGCGCCACCGTCGGTTGCCGTCACGCCACGACCTCCGTCCCAGCTCGCGGAAAACGTCGTCGGACCCACCGGACGGGTCGGGGTCACCGTTACCGCCGCCCTGCCCGCGGCATCCGTGGTCCCGAGGTAGTTCTCGACGGTTCCGTCCCCGGCCGCGTCGAATGCGAACACGACCTGTTGCCCGAAGATCGGGCTGCCGACGCCGT
>JBKJVY010000335.1:0-4274 GCA_046717185.1 Thermoanaerobaculia bacterium | reverse complement strand
CGACGCACCGGCCCGGTTCGCCGCCCCGGGGCCCGACCCGCGCGTTACCCGATTTGCCTTCGCCGATCCGCCGGCGGCCGGGCAGAAAGTAAGGAAGAACGATGATTCACAAGATCTCGATCCCCGTAGGTTCCCAGTCTCTCGAAGTCGAAATCGGCAAGCTCGCGAAGCAGGCAGACGGCGCCGCCGTCGTGCGGTACGGCGACAGCGTCGTTCTCGTAACTGCGGTCTTCGCCAAAGAGCCGAAAGTGAACGCCGAGTTCTTTCCGCTGACCGTCGACTACCGGGAGAACACGTACGCGGCCGGCCGGATCCCGGGCGGCTGGTTCAAACGGGAGGGTCGCCCCACCGAGAAGGAGATCCTGACCTCGCGGCTCATCGATCGGCCCCTTCGCCCCCTGTTTCCCAAGGGCTTCAATCACGAAACGCAGATCATCGCTTTCGTCCTGTCCGCCGACGGACAGAACGATCCGGACGTGCTGGCGCTCAATGGCGCGTCGATCGCGCTCACCTGTTCCCTTGCTCCGTTCTACTCTCCGATCGGGGCGGTCCGCGTCGGGTCGATCGACGGACAGTTTCTCCTGAATCCGACGAACGTCGAACGGGCGAAGTCCGATATCGACCTGCTCGTCGCCGGAACCGAAGAGGCCGTCGTGATGGTCGAGGCGGGAGCCCGGGAGGTTTCCGAGAAGAGAATACTCGACGCAATCCTCTTCGGCCACGAAGCCATTCGCCGCATCGTCGCCGCTCAGAAGGAACTCCAGGAGAAGGCGGGCTTTCAGAAGCCGGCCTGGCAGGCTCCGCCCTCCTACTCGCCGGAGGTCTTCGCGGAAGTTCGCCGCCAGTGGGAGGAGCCCATGCGCGCCGCCCTCACGATGAGCGGCAAGATCGATTCGTACACCGAGATCAAGGCGGTCAAGAAGGCCGCCGCCTCCATGGTTCCGGAAGATCGGCTGGAGCTACGCCAGGAGACCGCCCGTGCGGCGGACGACCTCGTGAAGGTCTTGACAAGGGAGACGATCCTGAACGAGGGGAAGCGCCTGGACGGCCGCGCCTTCGACGCGGTCCGCCCGATCACGTGCGAGGTCGGACTGCTTCCGCGGACTCACGGCTCCGCCCTCTTCACGCGCGGAGAGACGCAGGCTCTCGTCACCGCGACGCTCGGAACTTCCGACGACGCGCAGATCATCGAAGAGTACGAGGGGGAGCACGAGCACACGTTCCTGCTCCACTACAACTTCCCGCCCTTCTCCGTCGGCGAAACCAAGTTCATGCGGGGTCCGTCCCGGCGAGACATCGGCCACGGAAATCTCGCGCGACGCGCTCTGTCCACGGTCCTTCCGAGCGAGGACTCCTTCCCCTACACCGTCCGTGTCGTCTCCGACATCCTGGAGTCCAATGGCTCCTCGTCGATGGCGACGGTTTGCGGCGGCACGCTCGCGCTCATGGACGCCGGCGTCCCCATCAAGGCGCCGATCGCCGGAGTCGCAATGGGACTCGTCGGCGAGGGAGACCGGTTCGCGATCCTGACCGACATCGCCGGTCAGGAAGACCATTACGGCGACATGGACTTCAAGGTCGCCGGGTCCGCCGAGGGGATTACCGCGCTCCAGATGGACATCAAGATCAAGGGGCTTCCGCGTGAAGTCCTCGAGCAGGCGCTCGAGCAGGCGCGGGTGGGAAGGCTCCACATACTCGAGCGGATGTCGGCCGCGCTCGAGAAACCGCGGCCGAACATCTCACCCTATGCGCCGCGAATCTTCACGATGCAGATCCCGCGGGACCGCATCCGCGACGTCATCGGCTCCGGCGGAAAGACGATCCGCTCCATCATCGAGGAAACGGGCTGCAAGATCGACGTAGAGGACTCGGGGAAAGTCTCGATCGCTTCCTCGGACGAGGCGGCGGCTCTCCGGGCGATCCAGATCATCGAAGGGCTCACACAGGAGCCGGAGATCGGGAAGGTCTACACGGGCAAGGTCCGCCGGGTGGAGGCGTACGGGGCGTTCGTCGAGATCCTGCCGGGCCAGGACGGGCTCGTCCACATCTCGGAGCTCGCGCCGTACCGCGTCCGGCAGACGACCGACGTCGTCAAGGAAGGCGACGAGGTGACCGTCAAGATCATCGCCGTCGACCCGATGGGCAAGATCAAGCTCTCCCGCAAGCAGGCGCTCTCGAAGGAGGAGCTCGAGGCCGAGCTCGCCCTGGCGCCCGTCGGAGGGGACGAGGGGCCCGACGCTCCTCGCAGCCGCGACGGGGAGTTCGGGCAGCCTAATCGGGACAGAGGACACCGCGGCCCCCGGCGGTGACACCTGCCGGGGACACCCGGCTCACGTGGTCTCGGTCAACTCTTTGTAACGAAGCGGTTTGTGGCCGGCTGGCCGCCCCTCTGCCGGCGGCACATCACTTGCTCCGTAACCGGTCGAGCGCAGGAGGTGCTTGAAATGACTATTCGGAAGTCCGACATCGTTCCTATCGTGGTTCTCGCCGGGGTGCTCGTCCTCGGCGCGGCCGCTTGCCAGCAGAAATCTACGGAAACCACCGTCGCCACGAGCCCGGATGCCGGCGCCGTCACGACGACGACCACCACAACAACCACGACGACGGCCGCGACGGAGCTCATGCCGTCGGCGGACACGACGGTCATCACGGCGGACCCCGTCGTCGTCTCGCAGCGAAACGCGACACGGCGGCGGGCGGTGAGTCAGTCTCGCTCGACGGCGTCCACGGGCCGCCCCGGCTACTCGGAAGAGCGCCCCGCGCCGCAGAGCGCGCCGGCCGCGGCCGCTACGCGGGAAGTTCCCTCGGGCACGATCGTGCGCGTCGCCTTCGACGAGCCGATCTCGACGGCGACCGCGAAAGTCGGGGACACCCTTCGCGGCCGGCTCCTGGACGACCTGCTGGACGAGGGCGGCCGTCTGGCCGCGGCGTCCGGAAGCCGGGTCGTCGGCAAAGTCGAGCACGCCGTGGACTCGGGCAAGCTCGCCCGACCGGCGGAGCTGCGTTTTCGCCTGACGGAGATCGAGACGCGCGGCGGGATGACGTCGGTGCAGACTTCGGCGTACGACCGCGTCGGCAAGACCCACACCAAGCGCAACGTCGAATACATCGCCGGGGGCGCGGCGGTCGGCGCGATCGTCGGGCAGGTCCTCGGCAAGGACACGGAGTCCACGCTGAAGGGCGCGGCCGCCGGGGCGGCGGTCGGCACCGGAGTCGCCGCGGCGACGGGAGACCTCGACTTCACGGTCGACGCCGGGCAGACGGTCGCCTTCACGCTGGAGGAACCGCTCCGGGTGAGGTAACTCGCGAGACAGGTCGATTTCGAAGCCGCCCGGAAGGGCGGCTTTTCTTTCCGACCGGGGGACCAGATTCCTCGTCGCTTCGCTCCTCGGAATGACAGAGGGTCTTCGGCATCCCGAGCACCCCTGCTGTCATCCCGAGCGAAGCGAGGTCGAGAAGAGCGATCCGGGATCTGACCCCTGTTGTCATCCCGAGCGAAGCGAGGGATCTGGTTCTCTCTCGCTTGGTCGACAGCGATATCCGGGATCTGACCCCTGCGGGATCAGACCCCTCCACGCCGGTTTCAGGCCGCCCTGGGGCGGCTGCTTTCTCTCTCAGTCAACCTGGGATCAGACCCCTCCAGGTCGGCTATAGGCCGCCTTTCGGGCGGCTGCATTGCCTCGCAGTCAATACGGCATCTCCCCGTCTTCCAGGCCGAGCAGGTGGCCGAGCTCGTGCACGACCGTGTCGCGGATCTCCCGGATCGCCTCGCCGCGCGTCTCACAGAACCGGAGGATCGGACCCCGAAAGATCGCGATCTGGCCGGGCAGGTCAGTGACGAGCCGGTCGCGCTCGAAAAAGGGCGCCCCCCGGAAGATCCCGAAGAGCTCCTCCTCGTCGGGAGTGTCGGTCTCGTCGTAGTCCTCGTCCGCCGGCTCTTCCTCGACGACCACGACCAGGTTCGTCAGGTACTGACGGAATCGCTCGGGCACCGCGGCCAGCGCTTCCTCGACGAGCGCCTCGAACTCCCGCGCGGAGATGCGGGAGGGGCTGGTCACTCTCCGCGCCGCGCGAAGAGTCGGGCGAATGCCGCGGTCGTCCTTTCCGCGACCTCCGCGGCGTCGACGGCCTTCACCTCGGCCAGCCTCTTCGCCGTAAGGACGACGAACGCCGGCTCACAGGGTTTGCCCCGGTGCGGCTCCGGCGCGAGATACGGCGAGTCGGTCTCGACGAGCATCGCCTCGAGAGGCAGCGCCGCCGCAGTCGCCCGGATG
>JBKJVY010000334.1:0-2859 GCA_046717185.1 Thermoanaerobaculia bacterium | reverse complement strand
ACGAGAAGAGCCATCGCTTTCCGGTCTTCCTGCCGGGGGGCAAGACGATTCTCTTCCTGTCGCAGACCTCGGAGGGCGGCGCCCGAAACGATCAAAGCGGGATCGAGGCGCTCGATCTCGCGAGCGGCAAGCGCACGCGCCTGATCGCCTCGAACTCCTCGCCGCTCTACTCGGCCGCCGGGCAGATCCTTTTCTGGCGCGACGGCACACTGCTCGCGCAGCGCTTCGACGCCGGGCGGCTGGCTCTCGAGGGTGAGCCCGTGCCGATCGCCAGCTCCGTCAGCTACACGCCGAACGAACAAACGCTCGCGTCGGTGTCGAACGAGGGCACCCTGGTCTTCCGCGAGGGTACCCGGGGCTCGCTCTCGCGGCTGATCTGGATCGATCGCAAGGGGCTCGGCCTCGCCGTGATCCGCGACCGCGAGCTCCTCCAGGGCTTCGCGCTCTCTCATGACGGCACCCGGCTCGTCTATGCGTCGTTCGCCATCGGACAGGGCGGGACGGATCTCTGGATTCAGGATCTCGTCCGTGGCGCCGCGAGCCGGTTGACTTTCGAGGAAGGCAGCGAGGCCTCTCCCGCCTGGTCGCGCGATGGCGCCTTCATCTACTACAGCACCCTCCGGCGCAATGACGGGGTGATCTTTCGGAGGCGGTCCGACGGAACCGGTGCGGCCGAGGAGGTCGCCACTACCAACGAGGGAATCTGGCCGGGATCGGTCGCCCGGGACGGCCGGTGGATGGTGGTGGGGGCCGTCGCCGGAAAGACGGGGTGGGACCTGCTCCGCCTGGACTTCGCGACGCGCAAGGTGTCGCCCCTGGTGACCACGCCGTTCTTCGATCAGGATCCGGCCCTGTCGCCCGACGACCGGTTTCTCGCTTACGCCTCGGAAGAGTCGGGGCGCTGGGAGATCTACGTGCAGGCACTCGACGGCGAACGCGGCCGGTGGCAGGTGTCGACCGACACGGGACGGCGTCCGCGCTGGCGCGCCGACGGTCGCGAGCTCTTCTTCCTCGCGATACCCGACCGCCTCATGGTCGTCGACGTCGAGCCCGGCGCCGTGCCGCGTTTCGGGACGCCCCGCGAGCTCTTCCGGTTCCCGGCCGACGGATTCGAGGTTGCGCCCGACGGCCAGAAGTTCGTCGTCGCGAGCCTTGGTGGTGGCGACCCGGACAAGCCGCTGAGCCTCATCACGAACTGGCCGCAACTGATGGCGAAGCGGTGATCCGGGGGATTCGCCTTCAAGAGTCTTGCTAGCCCATACGGTTCGGATGGGCTTGCCCGAAAAACAAGCCGTGTGCTACGTTGCGCAGCCCGTCGGCCCATTCGTCTAACGGTTAGGACGCGGCCCTCTCAAGGCCGAAATACGGGTTCGATTCCCGTATGGGCTACCAAGGTTTCAACCAGCTGGATGTCCGGGCCGCGTCCTCCGGACGCGCCCTCTCAAGGCGGCTGTTTTTGAGCGCGGCTCGACGCCGCGACACGGGTTCGATTCCCGTATGGGCTACCAACCTCCCTTTTCCTTCGACCCCGTTCTGGCGGCCCGAGGCTTGCATTCCGGTCGCGAGAGGGAGGAAACATGAAGAAAGACTCACTAAACGAGCTTCTTTATCAAATGCTCGAGACCGAGCTGGGTGGCGTTCAGGTTTATCGGACCGCGGTGCGCTGCGCGGTCAACGATGACCTGAAGAAGGAATGGAAAAAGTACCTGGAGCAGACCGAGAACCACGTCAAAGTCGTGAAGGGGATGTTCAGCGAGCTCGGCCTCGATCCCGAGACCCAGACGCCCGGCCGGCAGGTCGTCCACCACCTCGGCGCTTCACTCGTCAAGGCGATGGAGATGGCGCTCGCATCCGCGCCGCCCGAGGCGGCCCAGCTCGTCGCGGCGGAATGCGTTGTGCTCGCCGAGACGAAGGACCACATGAACTGGGAGCTGCTCGGTCAGGTCGCGAAGAAGTCGAAGGGCGATGAGAAGAAGATTCTCGAGACCGCGCAGGAAGAAGTCGAGGAGGAAGAGGACGAGCACCTGTACCACACGGCCGGCTGGGCCCGGGAGCTGTGGATCGATTTCCTCGGCATGCCGGCGGTGATGCCTCCCCCCGAAGAGGAGAAAGACGTCAAGACCGCGATCGGCGCGGCGCGCGCGAAGCAGGCGCGCACGGAGATGCTCTAGGAGTTCGTTCTCAGTTTGATGGCGGCGCTGCCGGCTGGAGGGCTTTCCCCGGCCGGTAGCGCACCCAGCGGATAATCTCGGGGATCGTCGGCTTCTTGCCGTACATGAGGATTCCAACCCGGTAGATCCGCCCCGCCAACCACGCCATCCCGATCGTCGACACGATCAGAATCACGATGGAGAGCCCGATCTGCCATCCCGGCGGCTCAGCGATCGCCGTCCGCAGAAACATGATGAGCGGCGCGGTGAAGGGGAAGAGGGAAGCGAAGACGGCGACGGACCCGTTCGGGTTGTTCATGACCGCCGGATAGACCGCCATTCCGCTCACGATCAGCATCGAGGGAATCATCGCGAGCTGCTGGGCTTCCTGGTCGGTGTTGAAGGGAGCCCCGATCGCCGTGTAGATGCTTGCGTAGAGGAAGTAGCCGAAGATGAAGAACAGCAGGAAGTACCCGATCATCGAAAGCGGGATGGTCGGCGCGCCCCCCTCGCCCATCGCCATGACGCTGGCGATGCCCGGAAGCGAGAGGTTCATCGCGACGAGCGACCAGACGAGGTACTGCGTCAGCCCGACGAGTCCGATCCCGACGATCTTCCCGATCATCAGCTCGGTCGGGCGAACCGAGGCGATGATGAGCTCGACGATGCGGTTCGTCTTCTCCTCGATTACGCCGCGGAGGTTCTGGAA
>JBKJVY010000333.1:0-3026 GCA_046717185.1 Thermoanaerobaculia bacterium | reverse complement strand
AGGCCTACCTGCGCACGCGCGTCGAGAAGGAGGGCATGAACTACAAGGGCTACAACATCGCCGTCCACGAGATGGGCCACAACGTCGAGCAGACGTTTTCGCTATACGACATCGACCACTACCTCCTGAGCGGCGTGCCGAACACGGCTTTCACCGAAGCGCTCGCCTTCGTCTTCCAGGGACACGACCTCGAGCTCCTCGGCCTGGTGAAGCCCGACGCGCAGGGCAAGGCGCTGGAGGTCTTGAACGACTTCTGGGGCACGTACGAGATCGCGGGGGTCGGCCTCGTCGACATGGCCGTGTGGCACTGGATGTACGACCACCCGAAGGCGACGCCGGCGCAGTTGCGCGACGGGACGATCGGGATCGCAAAGACGATCTGGAACCGCTACTACGCACCGGTGTTCGGGAAGAAGGACGTCGTGCTGCTCGGGATCTACTCCCACATGATCCACTCGCTCCTCTACCTGCCCGACTATCCGATCGGGCACATGATCGCGTTCCAGGTCGAGCGGCAGATGGAAAAGGCCGGCGCGATCGGGCCGGAGTTCGAGCGGATGGCGAAGACCGGCCGCGTGGCGCCCGACCTCTGGATGAAGAAGGCGACCGGCGCGCCCGTCGGACCGGAAGCGCTGCTGGAAGCCGCAGCGAAGGCGCTCTCCGAGGTCGAAGCCGCGAAGGACTGAAGGTCGCCTCGACCCGCCTGAAGTAGCATCCGCTTCAGGCGAGGGCGTTTTCAATGAAGTGCGGTTCGTGCTCGGCCCCGGTGCGGGACGACTCCCGCTTCTGCTCCTCGTGCGGCTCGCCGGTGAGCTCGGTCTCGCAGATGCCGACCGGGCTCGCGACGCCGTCCGCCGTCGAGGCGGCGCGGCGGCGGGTCCACTCTTCCGACCCGATCGGGCGGCTGGCCTCCTCCGAGTCGCTCGAGCCCGGCGCGCTCATGCCGGGAAGCGTGATCGGCGGTCGTTACCGCATCATCGGTCTGATCGGTCGGGGCGGAATGGGCGAGGTCTACCGCGCCGATGACCTGAAGCTCTCGCAGCCGGTCGCCTTGAAGTTCCTGCCGGAGAGCGTCTCCTCGGACCCCGCCTGGGTCGCGCGCTTCTACGCGGAGGTCCGCCACGCGCGCCAGGTGTCGCATCCCAACGTCTGCCGCGTCTATGACGTCGGCGAGGTCGACGGCCGTCACTTCCTCTCGATGGAGTACGTGGATGGGGAAGACCTGGCGTCGCTTCTGCGGAGAATCGGCCGGCTCGGCGGCGACAAGGCGGTCGAGGTCGCGCGGCAAATCTGCTCGGGGCTTGGGGCGGCGCACGACCGCGGCGTTCTCCACCGGGATTTGAAGCCCTCGAACGTCATGATCGACGGCCGAGGTCGCGCGCGCTTAACCGACTTCGGCCTCGCGTCGGCGTCGGGAGAAGACGGAGGCGGAGCCGAGGTGTCGGGCACGCCCGCGTACATGGCGCCCGAGCAGCTCGCCGGACGTCCCGCGACCATCCAGAGCGATCTCTACTCGCTCGGCCTTCTTTTCTACGAGCTCTTTACCGGCAAGAGGGCATTCGAGGCCGCCTCGCTCGAGGAGTGGAAGCGCAAACACGCCGAGCACTCACCGACCGCGCCATCGGCCGTGAAACCCGGCCTCGACCCGGCCGTCGAGCGTGTGATCCTCCGCTGCCTCGAGAAAGAGCCAGGACAGCGACCGCGCTCGGTCGCGGCTGTGGCGGCGGCGCTGCCCGGAGGCGACCCGCTCGCCGCGGCAATCGCCGCCGGCGAGACGCCGTCGCCCGAGATGGTCGCTGCGGCGGGCAGCGACGAAGGGATGAAGCCCGCGGTGGCGTGGGCTTGTCTGGTCTCGATCCTCGCCGGAATGGCGCTCGCCGCCTATCTCTCGCCGCGCGCCTACCGCCATGGGCACGTGCCGCTTGACAAGCCGCCCGAAGCCCTCGCCGAACGGTCGAAGGAGATCATCCGAAGGTTCGGTTACACCGAGAAGCCGCTCGACACCGCATGGGGTTTTTCCGGCAACCGTGAGTACCGGCGTTGGGTCGAGGAGCACGACAAGTCGAAGACCCGCTGGAAGGACATGGAGGATGGGCGTCCGGCGGCGATTTACTTCTGGTACCGGCAGAGTCCCGCGCCGCTCATCTCGGAGCGATTCCGCGGCGACGACGCCGGAGGCATTGCCGTGACGGAGACCGATCCGCCGCTGTTGATGGCGGGAATGGTCGGCGTCGAGCTCGACCCCCTCGGCCGCTTGATCCGCTTCGAGGCGGTGCCGTCTCCGGCGACTGCCCCGAAAGCCGCCGACCGACCGCCCGATTGGGAAGCTCTTTTTGCCGAAGCCGGGCTCGATCGCGCGGCCTTCGCGCCCAGCGAACCCCGGTGGCTCCCTCCCTTCTACGCCGACTCCCGGACGGCCTGGACCGAGGGCAAGCCCGAACGCGCCGATCGCCCACTGCGCGTCGAAGCAGCCGCACACCGCGGTCGTCCCGTGTACTTCGAGCTCGTGGGACCGTGGAGCCGTCCGCCCCGGATGCAGCCGAGAGCTCAGAGGCCTCGAACCCGGGTTGCGACTCTCTTCCGCGCGAGCATATTCACGGTTCTGCTCGTTGGTGGCGCCCTGCTCGCCCACCGAAACCTTCGCCTGGGCCGCGGCGACCGCCGCGGAGCGATGCGTGTGGCAGCCTTCATCTTCGTCTGTTTAATGCTCGCCTGGGCGCTCGACGCGCGCCACGTGGGGAACATTTCAGAGTACGCCCTCCTCATCCTAGGGTTGAGCCGGGCCCTGTTCGTCGCCGGCGTCAGTTGGTTGATCTACATCGCCTTAGAGCCCCTCATCCGGCGCCGCTGGCCGGACTCGCTGATCGCCTGGACACGTCTGCTCTCGGGACGCTTCAGCGATCCGCTCGTGGGACGCGTTCTGCTTGCCGGCGGGCTGCTCGGCGTTTTCGAAGCCATCCTGGAGGAAGTCGGGCAGCTCGCCCGCCGGGCCTTCGAGGCGACGCCACCGATTCCGCCGTTCGGAT
>JBKJVY010000332.1:0-4027 GCA_046717185.1 Thermoanaerobaculia bacterium | reverse complement strand
ATCCTCTCCGGCGTCGCGGGGATGGAACGGACGTCGAGTCCAAGGCTCCGGATCGCGTTGACGATCGCGGGCGCCGGCCCGTCGATGGGCATCTCGCCGACGCCCTTCGCCCCGGACGGACCGTATTTGTAGGGGTTCTCGAGGATGAGGACGTCCATCTCCGGCGTGTCGAGCGTCGTCGGCACGAGGTAGTTGGTGAGCTGGGCGTTCGCCATCCGCCCGTCCCGCATCGAGACCTCTTCGAGGAGCGCGTAGCCGATGCCCTGCGCGGTGCCCCCCTCGATCTGGCCGGCGGCGAGCACGGGGTGAATCGCCTTTCCGATCTCCTGCACCGCGGTGACGCGAGTGGGACGAACCTCGAACGTGACCGGGTCGCGCTCCACCTCCACGACGTCGCAACCCCATCCGTAGGCGCCGTACGCGTCGCCGCGGTAGGTGTCGTCGTCCCAGTAGAGGCCGTCGGGCCCCGCGTACTCCTTCGTGACGACGAGCGGGCCGTGAGCCGCGAGGTACTCCCGCGGGGACATCTTTCCGAGCTTCCTTCGGATCTCGACGGCGCATCGCTCGAGGATCCTGCCGACGACCATGCACGTGCGCGAGGCGACCGTCGGGCCGCTGTCGGGCACGCGCGCCGTGTCCGCGGCCTCGACTTCAACGCGCTCGTAAGGGATACCGAGGGCGTCCGCGACGATCTGGGCGTGCATCGTGCGTGTCCCCTGGCCGATCTCGGTCGAGGCGACGAGGATGCGCGCGCCCGTCTCGGTCAGCTCGAGCGACGCCTTCGACGCGAGCTTCACTTCGCCGCCGCCCGTGAATCCGGAGCCATGAAAGAAAAGCGCGAGCCCGATTCCCCGGTCGGTCCCACGCCAGGCGCGCCGCTTCGCGCGGAAGCCGCTCCGGCGGACCGCCTCGGCGAGGACGGGGAGCGCGCTCGTGTCGCGGCCGAGCTTCTGGCCGGTCGCCGTGGTGTCGCCCGGGCGGAACGCGTTCTTTTCACGAAGTTTCACCGGATCCATTCCGAGGGCTTCGGCGATCCTCTCCATGTGCACTTCCGCGGCGAACTGGGTCTGCGGGGCGCCGAACCCGCGAAAGGCGCCGTTCGGCGGCGTGTTGGTCATGACGACGCGGCCCCGGATCCGCACGTGGTCGCAGCGGTAGGGGCCGGTCGAGTGGATTACGCCGCGCGAGAGCACGACGGGCGAGAGCGTCATGTAAGCGCCGCCGTCGAAGAGGACGTCGATCTCGATGGCCGTCAGTCGGCCGTCGCGGCGGACGCCGGTGCGGTGACGGATCACGCCCGGGTGTCTCTTCGTCGTCGCGATCATGTCTTCGACGCGGTCGTAGACGATCTTCACCGGCCGGCCGGACTTGAGCGCGAGGAGACACGCGTGCCCCGCGATCATCGAGGGGTACTCCTCCTTCCCACCGAACCCGCCCCCGGTCTCCGCCTGGACGACGCGCACCTTCTCCGGCGGGAGCGCGAGCAGCACCGTGAGCGCGCGGTGCACGTAGTAGGGGCACTGGAGCGACCCGTAAACCGTGACACCGCCGTTCTCGGGCACGGCGATCCCGCCGTTGGTCTCGATGTAGAGCTGCTCCTGGTGTCCGACGCGGTACTCCCCCTCGACGACGAGGTCCGCGTCCGCGAGCCCGCGTGCGACGTTCCCCTTCTCGATCACGATCTCCTTGAAGCAGTGGGGCGAGACCTCCGGGTCGTACACAGGCTCGGCCGGGCGGTAGGCGATCGAGACCTCGGCTTCGAGGAGCCGGTCGCGATCCGCGTGGGCGAGAAGGAGAATCGGCTCGGCGAAGTGGCGAACCTCGCGCTCGGCGAGGCAGGGCTGGTCGAGCTCGATCAGCGCGATCGCGTTTCGCCCCGGCACGTCGCGCCAGTCCGCGACGGTGAACTCCTCGCGGTCGAACCCGAAACGGACTTTCGCGATCTCCCCGCGCGGGATCGTGGAGCGCACGGTGCGCCCGTGCAGCATCCCGCGGAAGACGAGGTCATCGACGTACTTCGCGGCGCCGGTGACCTTCTCGAAGCCATCCTTGCGGGGGACGTTCCGTCCGATGGCGGGCAGGCGCTTCAGGCGGCCGCCCGGCGAACTATCGGGAAAACGCGAGACGGACGAGCTGGTGCTCGGGGAGGTCGGAGGCGAGCGACCGAGTCAGCGTGCCGTCCTGCCAGAAAACGGCCCTCCCGCCGCGGGAGCGATAGAGGCGCACGCTCTCGCCGTTCGAAAGGACGACCCGGTCGGGCCGGGGAAGCTCCTCGACGCGCCCTTCGAACATCTGGCACACGACGATCTTATTCCGGGCGTCGCGGTGCACCGCGAGCGCGCTACGCCGTCCGCCGATGGCGTGGACGCGGGCGCCGACCAATCGGTAGCCGGGCAGGGCGATCGTTCCGGGCTCGATGCGGAAGGAAACGCCGCGCTCCAGGAAGAACCGGGAGACAGCCGACGGGCTGGTCGAGCGCATGTCGAGGTGAAGGCGTCCCGACGCGATCCGGGACCAGTCGCGCACGGCCGAGGACGGTAGGTCCTCGGGAGCCCGCCGCGACAGGACGAGGAGGAGCGTGGCGGCGACGGCGAGCGCCACGGCCGCCGTGAGAGGACGGCGGACCGGGCGGCTCAGCGGCCCGATCGCCGTCTCAAGCCTTCATCGCCTTCGCGAAGGCGAGCTGGATGACCTCTTCGGCCGGTATGTCCGAGACCAGCACGCACACGACGTTGCCTTCCTGCCAGAAGACCTGCGTTGTTCCGCCGCTCCGATAGACGAAGAAAGTGAAATCGTCATTCCGCCGCAGAAGGGCATTCTTTGGAAGCTGCCGCACGTCCCCTTCGTACATCTGGCACGCCAGAACCTGGTTTTTGGGGCCCCGGTAGACGAAGAAAGCCCGCTCGCGCCCATCCGGGTTCAAGACGCGGCCTCCCTCCAGGCGGTAACCCATCATTTCGAGATCCATGACTCGCGTCGAAAACGAAACCCCTCGAGCGGCGAAGAACCGTTCGAGCGCCTGCGGGTCCTCCGTCCTCACCTGAAGAGGCAACATTCCTGACTCGTGATTCGCGTAGTCTTGCGCGACTCGCGACGGGAGGTTCCTACGTCCCGGCACGAACACCGCCAGGGCGATGAGCGCGACGACCGCGGCCGCAACGCTGGCATACACAACGACGGACGTTCGGGAGCGCGCTCGGACCGGTGCTTGCGGAGCGCCCGCTTGCGCTCCCTCTCTGTCCTGGCGATCCAGCATCGCCGCTATGCCGGAAGCCAGATCCCCGGGCGTCTCTCTCGTGAGAAGGCTCGTCCGAACCGACCGCTTTACGCGCGAAAGCGCCTGCCGCTCCCCGCGGCACTCGAGGCAGACCTCGAGATGCGACTCGACCCGGGCTCGCGCCTCGCCGTCGAGACGGCCGTCCAGGAGCGCTTGGATTTCGTCGCCGAGGTGTTCGGAACTGGTCATCACTCTTCGCTCGAAGCTTTGGGGTAGCCGAGCCGTCGGGCCTCGGCCTGCAGCGCCGTGTAAAGAAGCTTGCGACCCCGGAACAATCGGGAGCGAAGTGTCCCCACCGGGCAATCCATGGCCGCGGCGGCCTCCTCGTAGGTCAGATCCTCCACGTCCACCAGCAACACGGCCGAACGGAAGGTCTCCGGAAGGTCCGCCAGCGCGCTCTCGATTTCCGGATCGGTCCACGAAGCAGTCCCCGCGGGCTCGTCCGCGGTCAAAACCTGGTGAAACCTCTCTTCCAGCTCCTCGACCGACACGGACTTCGGTTCTCGCCGCTCCTTCCGATATCTGTTGACGAAGACGGAGTACAGAATCGTAAACAGCCAGGCCCGGCAGTTGGTTCCCTGCTGGAAGTTCCCGAACGTTCTATACGCACGCAGGTAGGTCTCCTGGACCAGGTCCCGGGCGTCCTCCGGGCGCCTCGTCAGCCGCAGCCCGAAGTTGTACGTGGCCGTGAGGAACGGAATTGCGGCGGCCTCGAACTCTTTCCTTCTGGCGTCGTCGGCCGGTAGTTCC
>JBKJVY010000331.1:0-5362 GCA_046717185.1 Thermoanaerobaculia bacterium | reverse complement strand
GGCCTCACGATCATGATGACGACGAGAAGGAGCGAGAACAAGAGCATTCGGTATTGGGCGAACTCTCTCAACCCCTCGGTCAGGCCGATGAACAGGACGGCGCCGAGGACCGACCCGGTGATGGAGCCCAGGCCGCCGATCACGACCATGATGATGATCTCGAACGACCGGATGAACGTGAACGAGTTTGTGTGCAGATACATCAGGTAGTGCGCGAAGAGGCCCCCCGCCACGCCGGCCATCGCGGATGAGACGACGAATGAGATGACTTTGCTGCGGGTGGTGTTGACCCCCATCGCCTCGGCCGCGATTTCGTCCTCGCGGATCGCGATCAGCGTCCTCCCGAACGACGATCGAACGATCCGCGACACCACGATGATCGTCGCCGCCGCGAAAAGATAGATCCAGAAGAAGTTCGCGAGCTGCGGGATCCCGCCGAGGCCGCGCGCGCCGCCCACGGCGTCGATGTTCAGGATGAAGACCCGGATGATCTCACCGAAACCGAGCGTCACGATCGCGAGGTAGTCGCCGCGGAGGCGAAGAGACGGCACCCCTACGAAGAACCCGGCGATGGCGGCGGAGAGTGCGGCCGCGGCGAGCACAAGAAGGAGGAGAAGGGCGTTCTGCACCGACACCGGAAGGAAAGCGAGCGCGTCCCGCAACCCCTCCCCGAAGGTCAGGGTGATGAAAGCCGACACGTAAGCGCCGATCGCCATGAAGCCCGCGTGACCGATCGAAAACTGTCCCGTGAACCCGTTGATCAGGTTCAAGCTCACGGCGAGGATGATGTTGATGCCGGCGAGCGACAGAATCTGGAGGTAGTAGGGAGAGATCGAGAGGCCCGGGATCAGGGTGCCCGACAGGACGCCGTTCAGGACGAACAGCGCCGCGACGAAAGCGACGGCGAGTAAGAACCCCCTCAAACCTTTTCCTTCTCGACTCGGCCGAAGATCCCCTGTGGCCGGAGCAGCAGGACGACGATCAGGATCCCGAACGCGATGGCGTCGCGGAAGGTCGAGGAAAGGTACCCGACCACCATCACCTCGGAAGTCCCGATCAGGAGGCCACCGATTACCGCGCCCGGGATGTTGCCGATGCCGCCGAGGACGGCCGCGACGAAAGCTTTCAGGCCGTAAATGATCCCCATTAGCGGGTCGATCTTCGGGATCTGCATGCCGATGAGCACTCCCGCGGCCGCGGCGAGCGCCGATCCCAGGGCGAAAGTGATCGCGATGATGCGATCGGTCGAGATCCCCATGAGCTTTGCCGCGTCGAGGTTGAAGGAAACGGCCCGCATGGCCTTCCCCGTACGCGTCTTCAGGATGAAGAACCGCAGGAGGATCATCAGGAGGAACGACACCGCAATGACGGTGAGCTGCTCGCTCGTGAGCCGCACTCCGCCGACGATGAAGTCCGTCCGCGGAGCGAGCGAGGGGAAGAACTTGGGGTCGGCGCCGAAGACGAGCTGGGCACCGTTCTCGAGAAACAGCGACACGCCGATCGCGGTGATGAGGAGCGTCAGGCGCGCCGCGCGCCGCACCGGCCGGTAGGCGAATCGCTCGATGATGACGCCGAGCACCGCGCAGGCGAGCATCGCCCCGAGCATCACCACGAGCGCTCCGACGAGCGAGGGCTCGTCCCCCTTGAGGCGTCGAGAAAGGTAATAGCCCACGTACGCGCCGACCATGTAAACGTCGCCGTGCGCGAAGTTGATGAGGCGCAGGACCCCGTAAACCATCGTGTAGCCGAGCGCGATCAGGGCGTAGATCGACCCGAGCGAGAGGCCGTTTACGAGCTGCTGAAGGAACGTCGTCATGGAGAAAAGGGCCGTCAGCCTTCCGGCGTCAGCTGTCAGCTCCCCCGGGGCAGCCCACGCTGCGGTTTTGCCCCGCCTGCCCGCCTACGTCCCGGTCGGCTTGATCGTGTCCACGTAAACGAACTTGCCGTTCTCGATCTTGAGGACGACAGCGGGCTTCACCGCATTGCGCTCGGAGTTGATCGTGATCTTGCCGGTGACTCCCTGGAAGTCCTTCGTCGCGGCGAGCGCGTCGCGGACCTTCTCGCCGCTCGTCGAGCCCGCGCGCGTCATCGCGTCCGCGAGGATTCGCGCCGCGTCGTAGCCGAGAGCGGCGAGCGCGTCGGGAGACTGATTGAAGCGTTTGCGGTAGTCGGCCACGAACTTCTGAACGGCAGGCGCCGGGTCGTCCACCGAATAGTGGTTCGAGAAATAACAGCCGTTCAACGCCTCTCCCCCGATCTCCCAGAGACGAGGGGAGTCCCAGCCATCGCCGCCGATCAGCGGGACCGTGATGCCGAGATCGCGGGCCTGCCGGGCGATCGTTGCGACTTCGGAGTAATACCCGGGGACGTAGATTCCCTCCGGATTGGCGGACTTGATCTGCGTGAGCTGGGCCCGGAAATCGGAATCCCCCTCGCTGTAAGACTGCTCGGCCACGATTTCGCCGCCCAGCTGCTTGTAGTGCTGCCGGAAGAACGTCTGGAGGCCGACGGAGTAGTCGTTGCGAACGTCGGAAAGGATCGCGACTTTCTTCAGCTTGAGGGTCTCCCAGGCGATCCGCGCCCCCACCTCCGCCTGGAAGGGATCGATGAAGCACACGCGGAAAATGTAGTCGCCGACCTGCGTCACGCGCGGGTTCGTGGACGAAGGGGAGATCATCGGCACTTTGTTGGCCTGGCAGATCGGCGCCGCCGCGAGGGACCGGGACGAGGAAACCTCCCCGAGCATCGCGACCACCTTGTTCTGATTAATCAGCTTCGTGACCGCCGTCGCGGCCTCCTCCGGCTTCGACTGATCGTCCTCTACGATGACCTTCACCTTTTTCCCGAGCAACCCGCCCGCGGCGTTGATCTCGTCGAAGGCCAACTGGATACCGTGATCGGTCGACTGCCCGAAGGTGGCGGTCGTTCCCGTCAGCGAGCCGTACTCGCCGATCAGGATTTCGTCGCCGGAGGTCCGCCGGCACGACGGGAGAATTGCGGCGGCGGCCAGAAGGCCGGCCAGGAGCACGCGGGATTTCATCGGGAAGCCTCCTCGTCCAGTCGCCTTGAAAGACGGCGTATTCTTTCGCAGAGCCCGAAGCAAAGTCAAAACCTCAATTCGATCAGCGACTTGAGCTAGAATGCGTCCCGGGCCGCAACGTCACTGGCCCTCGAGTCCCGCGACGCCAACGAGCATCCGGCGGGGCCGCCGGACACCCATTGGAGAGCCGACTGCTGCATCCCGACACCGCAACCCTGACCTCGACCGCTCCGGAAGCGGGCGCGGCGGTCCCCGAGGAAGTCCCTCCCCGCATCCGGCCACGCAGCGATCACCCGATCTCCCGCAGCCAGATCGATCCCGACGCGCTGAAAGTTCTCTACCGGCTGCGCACCGCCGGGTACAAGGCGTACCTCGTCGGGGGGAGCGTGCGAGACCTCCTGCTCGGCCGGACACCGAAGGACTTCGACCTCGGTACCGACGCGCCGCCGCAGGCCGTCCGCCGGCTGTTCCGCAACTGCCGCCTGATCGGGAGACGCTTCCGACTCGCGCACATACTCTTCGCCGAAGGGAAAGTGATCGAGGTCGCCACGTTCCGCCGCCGGCCGGAGCCGCTCGATCCCGACGCCCCCGAGCTCCTGATGACGTCGGACAACGTGTTCGGCACCGCGCGCGAGGACGCGCTCCGGCGCGACTTCACGATCAACGGGCTCTTCTACAACATCGCCGATTACTCGGTCATCGACTACGTGGGGGGCCTCGAAGACCTCGACGCGGGCCTCATCCGGACGATCGGCGAGCCAGACGTCCGTTTCCGCGAAGATCCGGTCCGGATGATGCGCGCGGTCGAGTTCGCGAGCCGGCTCGGCTTCGCGATCACTCCCGACGCTTACGAGGCGATCCTCGATCACCGCAAGGAGATCGCGAAGTCCGCGCCCCCGCGCGTAACGGAGGAGCTCTCGCAGTCCCTGCGGGGCGGCCACGCCCTCCCCACTTTCCTGCTCATGCGGGAGGTCGGCCTCCTCGACGTGCTCCTGCCGGAGCTCGCGGAGGTTCTGCGCGAGCTCGACCCCGAGCACCCCCACGGAACGGGGCACCTCTTCTGGGCGCTGCTTGACGTACTCGACGCGGAACGCCGGCGCGGGAGGCCGTTCGACGACTCGGTGCTGTTTTCACTCTTCTTCCTGCCGATCGTCCGGTCCCGCCTGCGGGAGATGCGCATCGAGAGCGACCCGGAGCCGGGACGGCTCTCCGCCCTGCTCGAGGAGATGGTGTCGCCCGTCGCGATCCGGATGGCGCTCCCGAACGCGGTCTCGCACCGGATCAAGCAGGCGCTCGCGATCGTCGGAAGGCTCTCGCACCGGCCGGACGGCCGCCTGGCGACCCGGAGGATCGCGTTCCGGGAGGCCTTCCCGGTGTCGCTCGATCTGTTCGAGCTGAACGCGATGGCGACGGGACGGGGCGACGACCTCGTGCGGGAGTGGCGGTCGGTCGAGGCGCGCGCGCGCGGCGCACGGGAGAGGGCTCCGATCGACGCGCCGCCGCCTCCGCGGCGAAGACGTCGGCGGGGGGGCCGGGCGCGGGGGTGACCGGACCCTCGGCCGGAGAATAAGATCCCGACATGTTCCTCTCCACCAACTTCCTCGGCATCCCCGAGGCGGACAACGGCCTCGAGTCTTCGCGAGTCGTCGTCCTGCCCGTTCCGTACGAGCGGACGGTCTCCTACGGAGTCGGGACCCGCAACGGTCCCGCGGCGATCCTCGAAGCGTCTCACTACGTCGAGCTCTATGACGACGAGCTCGACGAGGAGGTCGCGAGCGTGGGGATCCACACGCTCCCGCCCTGGCTGCCGGAGCGGATGGAGCCGGACGCCTGCGTGCAGGGGCTCGAAGGGATCGTCTCGGAGCTCCTGGCGCGACCGCGCTTCGTTCTGACGCTCGGCGGGGAGCACGCTATCGCGACCGGGCCGATCCGGGCGCACCACGCGCGCTACCCGAACCTGTCCATCCTCCACTTCGACGCGCACGGCGACCTGCGCGACGAGTACGAGGGGGACCGCCACTCCCACGCGTGCGCGGCGCGGCGTTTCCTCGAGACCGGGGCGCCCAGCGTGCACGTCGGCATCCGGTCCATCTCCCGCGAAGAGGTCCTCTTCGCGCGGGAAAAGGGGCTCCTGATCGTGTCGAACCGACGTCTGCCGAACGTGGACGAGTGGATGCCGGAAGCGCTCGCGCGGCTGACTGACGACGTCTACGTCACGTTCGACGTCGACTTCTTCGACGGCTCGCTCGTGCCCGGGACAGGCACCCCGGAGCCGGGCGGCGGCACGTGGGAGCAGGCGCTCGAGATCCTGCGCCGGGTCGG
>JBKJVY010000330.1:0-3624 GCA_046717185.1 Thermoanaerobaculia bacterium | reverse complement strand
CCGCCGGAGCCTACGCGGAGATCCGCCTTCAGCTCGAGAGAGCCGGCCAGCCGATCGGAGAGCGGGACTTGCTCATCGCCGCGACGGCGACGTCTCGGCGCCTGACCGTCGTCACCCACAACGTGCGGGAGTTCTCTCGGGTCTCCGGTCTTGAAGTCGAGGACTGGCGGTGAGATTCTCCACGGGACGTTGCGGGCTCCGCCTCCAACATCCTTGTGCCGCGAACGCTTCGCGCTTCATGCCTTCACCTATGGAGGGAGTATTGGGGTCACCTGACTCCATTCGGCCTTCACTACTTCCTTCCCTCCGTAGCGAGGACGGCCTGCAGACCGCGCTCGATCAAGCCGGCGCGGCTCAAACCGAGGTCCTTCGCAAGCGCATCCGAGCGGAAGAGGAGACCGCGTTCCACACTGACCGAGATCACTTTCGCGCCCTTGCCGCGCCGCGGACGACCGGGTTTGCGTTTTGCGCGCGACCACCGAGCTCGGGCCTCGGCCGTCATGGGACCGAACTCGTCGATCACCATCTCCCGCTCGTAACGCGCCGGCTGCTCGGCCACCTCCGCTGCTCGCGCCTCGACCGGTCGCCGCTTCTTCCGTGATCCCTTCGTGGTCATCTCACTCTCCTGCGATAGCGCGTCTTCTCTTTGTCCGTGAGCGGTCGCGCGTGGATGATGAAGACTGAATCCTCTTCGTCCAGAACGAAGACGACTTGAAGAATCCTCCCATCGGCGGTCGGACCCCACACGAGGAGTTTTTCATCCCCGCTCGAGAGCGGGTACGGTGCGCGGGCCTTGCGCACAATCTCCTCGGCCTCCTCTGGCTCCACGCCGTGCGCCGCGATGTGGCTCTCGTTCCAGTCGTTCCAGCGAAATTCCACAATGGATCAAGCCTCACGAATTAATTATATAAGAAATCCCGCCGCCTGCCGGTCGGGCTGCGGGTCTTCCCCCTGGGAACCGGGCTGGGGCGGGAACGTCATGCAGCTGCCGAATGGCCACGTCGAGATCTGCGCGTCCGAGCCGCGGATCATCGGCACGAAGCGGCCCCCGACCGACCTTCCGTCCCACGTGCTGGAGCTGGCGAACCGCCCGGGCGGTCAAAGAAATCGTGTGGCAGATGAAGGTCCTCCAGGGCGACACGTACCGCTCGTACCGGATCCCGAGCCTCTACCCCGGAGTGATCTGGGCGGGTAGCTCGCTCGTCGCGACCTCTCGCCTCTCGCCGTCGTCGAGTCTGGCCATATAGTGCGCCCGCCGGCTCCGGCCGTGCACGCGCCAGAACCTGTGCCAGAGATCGCGGCCTAGTACCTGCAGCGATGAAGTCGCGCGATGTCTTCAAGCTCAGCCACAGGGCTGCGAACCACCGACCGCGAGCAACGAGAAAGGAACAGATGATGGATGAAAGGGAACATGAGGCCGGCGGGTCGACCACGACGTCTCTCGCCGAGGAATCCGCCGGGATTCGAGTCGCGGGATATGCGGCTCCGACCGCCATAGCGCCGCTCGCGCCGTTCACGTTCGAGCGCCGCGCGCCCGGCCCGCGCGACGTGCTCATCAAAATCCTCTATTGCGGCGTGTGCCATAGCGACATCCATCAGGCGCGCGGTGACTGGGGGGAGATGATGCCGTCGATCTTCCCGATGGTGCCCGGCCACGAGATCGTGGGTGAGGTCGTTCGGGTCGGACACCAGGTCGAGAAGTGGAAGGCGGGCGATACCGTCGGCGTCGGCTGCATCGTCGATTCCTGCCGCGAGTGCGGGCCCTGCCGAGCGGGCGAAGAGCAGTACTGCGAGAAGGGCGCGACGTACACCTACAACGGTTACGAAAGCGACGGGAAGACACCCACATACGGCGGCTACTCGACAGAAATCACCGTAGACGAACATTACGTCCTCCGCATCCCGGAGGGCCTTTCGCTCGAGGGCGCTGCGCCGCTCCTGTGCGCCGGCATCACGACCTATTCACCGCTGCGCAGGTACGGCGTGAAGGCAGGCGACCCGGTCGCGATCGTGGGGCTGGGCGGCCTCGGCCACATGGGTGTGAAGCTCGCGAAGGCCCTCGGCGGGAACGTGACCGTGCTCAGCCACTCGCCGGGCAAGCGGGAAGACGCGTTGCGCCTGGGCGCCGACGACTTCATCGCGACCAGCGACCCCTCCGTGTTCGAGAAGAACGCCGGGCGGTTCAACCTCGTCCTCGACACGGTGTCCGCGCCCCACGACTACAACTCCTACCTCGGGCTGCTCCGCCTCGACGGAACGATGGTGCTGCTCGGATTGCCCGAGCAGCCAGCGCCGGTCGCTGCCGGGCTGCTCATCATGAAGCGCCGGAACCTGACCGGATCCGGCATCGGCGGGATCCGAGAGACGCAGGAGATGCTCGACTTCTGCGCCGAACATCGAATCGTTTCGGACGTGGAGGTGATCCCGATCCAACGGATCAACGAGGCCTACGAACGAACGATCCGGAGCGACGTCCGCTACCGGTTCGTGATCGACACCTCGAGCCTGCGAAAAGACGAGTCGCCGCGCTCCTGAGGCGCGTCTACGCGGGCTGGGGACAGACACAGTTTTCATCGGCGCTCTCTCCTTCTTCGAGCCGGCCGGAAACCGTGGTCTGTCCCCTATTTCCCTACCCTATTTCCCTATCATCCCGCGACAATACTGATCAGCCGCGGTGCTAGTCTCGGCAGACACGAGGGCCGATGGATCGCGAAACAGCCGAGGACATCAAACGCCATTTCGACGTCGTGGCCGAGGGGCTACGGAACGAGATCCGCGCCGTCGATGAAGGGCTGCGGAACGAGATCCGCGCCGGCGATGAGGGGCTGCGGAACGAGATCCGCGCCGTCGATGAAGGGCTGCGGAGCGAGATCCGAGACGTCGATGAGGGGCTGCGGAGCGAGATCCGAGACGTCAAGCGACACTCCGATGTCGTCGCCGAGAGCCTCCGTAGCGAGATCCGCCTCGTCGCCGAAGGAGTCGCCGGCCTGGACGAGAAGTTTACCCAGGAGTTCGTGAAGGTTCGCGAGGAGATCGGCGAGGTGAAGAGCCTCGTTCTCGTTTCCTACCGCGACCTCGATCGAAGGGTTAAGCCCTCCTAACGCTGGGGTCAGGCGTGTAGTTTTGGCGTTTCGGGCAATACCTGAACCGATTCCGCCTCTGCGACTACAACCGAGCTCATGACAATTGAGTAAGAGGAAGTCGTCGTGTGTTCGCTTTCAGACCGAGCCTCGTCGCCGCAGGAAAGTGGGCGAATCCGCTATCATCCAGTTTGAGATGTCGAAAACCGCCACCCCCAAAGCAAAGCTCGCCAGGAAGGTCGGGGGGAAGAGCGCTCGGATGACGCTTTCGACCCGGCGCCGGCGGTCGTCGAAGGCGGAGGACCGCCTCGACGGCATGGCCGCCGTGAAAGCCCTGAAGGAATCTACCGAACGAATCCCCTACGAGAAGGCGCGACTCAGGAAAATCGGGACGTCCCGGCTCCCGTTCGATCTCTCGTCTCACGTGCTGGAGCTGACGACTCGGCCGCGGCGGGCGATAGAACCGGAATCTAGCTGGCGTCTCTTCCGACCTCAGAATGAATGTACTCGACCGCAGTGTCGAACCGCGGGAAGAACTTGCAGC
>JBKJVY010000329.1:0-3583 GCA_046717185.1 Thermoanaerobaculia bacterium | reverse complement strand
GATTCTGGCACCGGCCTCCGTGTTAGCGTCCCGCAAATTCCCGATGACACGCAATCGGTGGTTCCGCGCCGGCGACGCGAACGCGTTCTTCGCGCTCATGTTCGACAACGTCGCGAACCTCGTCATCCTCGTCACGATCCTCGTAGGCGTGTTCGACTTCCCGAGGGACCTCGTCCTCCGGCGCATCGTGCCGGGCACCGCGGTAGGGGTCCTTGTCGGCGACCTCATCTACGCGTGGATGGCGAGGCGGCTCGCGCGGCGGACCGGGCGGACCGACGTGACGGCGATGCCGCTCGGCTTGAACGCGCCGAGCGTCTTCGGGATGTCGTTCGCGGTGCTCGGCCCGGCGTATCTCGCGACCGGCGACGCTGTCCTCTCCTGGAAGATGGGGATGGCGGTCACGGTCCTCGTCGGCCTTTTCAAGATGGGCCTGTCCTTCAGCGGAAACGCGGTGCGCGCCGCGGTGCCGCGGGCCGGGCTCCTCGGCTCGATCGCGGGCGCGGGGATCGCGCTCATCGCCTTCCTTCCTTTCCTGAAGGTCTTCGCGAGCCCGATCGTCGGGTTCGCGGCCCTCGGAGTCATTCTCGTGACGCTCGTCGCCGGAGTGCGGCTCCCCTTCGGACTGCCCGGCGCATTTGTGTCGGTCGTGATCGGCGTCGCGCTCCATTACGCCCTCCTCGCCGCCGGTTTCGGACCCGCGGCGGCGGCGGCGACCGCCCCCGCGACCGAAGCGCTCTCGCTCGCGATTCCGTGGCCGAGCCTCGCGTTCCTGGGCGGCCTGTCGCTCGCGTGGGCTTACCTGCCGATCGCGCTTCCGTTCGCCGTCATGACGATCGTCGGCGGCATCGACAACACCGAGAGCGCGGCGGCGGCGGGCGACGAGTACGACACGCGCGGGATCCTGATGACGGAAGGGTTCTGCACGCTCGTCGCCGGGCTGTGCGGCGGCGTCGTCGAGAGCACGCCCTACATCGGGCACCCCGCTTTCAAGAAGATGGGCGCGGGCGCCGGGTACGCCGTCGCGACGGCGCTCTTCGTCGGCCTCGGCGGGATGCTCGGATACCTGCCGTTCCTCGTGGACTGGATCCCCGCGGCCGCGGTAGCGCCGATCCTCGTGTACATCGGCCTCGAGGTCGTGGCTCAGGGATACCTCGCCACCCCCGCGCGGCACGGTCCGGCGATCTCGCTCGCGATCCTCCCCTCGCTCGCGTTTCTCGTGTCGCTGCAGGCCGGATCCGTCCTCGCGGCGGCCGGTGGCTCGGCAGTGAACCTCCCCGGCGAAGTCGGCGAGACGTTCCGCGCAATCCGCCTTCTCGGCAACGGCTTCATAGTGACGGCACTCCTCTGGGGCGCGGCGGGCGCGGAGCTGATCGACCATCGCTTCCGGCGGGCCGCGCTCTATTTCCTGGCCGCGGGAGTCCTCTGCCTCTTCGGTGTGATCCACTCCCCCACCGCACAGGGAACCTTCTTCCTACCCTGGCGGATCGACGACCGGGCGCCGTTCACCTTCGCGGCGGGATACCTGACGCTCGCGCTGATCGTTCTCGTGGCCTCGGTCGCCGCGAGAAGGACGGAGTCCCAGGTCCTGGAACCTAAGTCTTAGGCCCTGAGTCCGGAGCGCCGGATCTTTCGCCCGTACCGCTCCGCGTTCCGGCGAATCGCCTCGGTGTCGAGCGTCTTCAGCCGGCGGCGCTCCATGAGGACCTTCCCTTCCACGACGACCGTCTCGACCGCGTCCGAGCGCGCAGAATAGACGAGGTGCGAGAAGGGATCGAAGAGCGGCAGCGCGTTCGGGCCGGAGAGCGACAGGACGACGATGTCCGCGCGCTTGCCCGCCTCGAGCGATCCGATCCGGTCCTCCATGTGGAGCGCTTCCGCGCCGCCCCGGGTCGCCATGCGCAGGACCGCACGGGCCGGCGCCGCGGTGGGATCGAGCGCGGCGACCTTGTGCAGCCTCGCGGCCGACCCCATCTCCCCGATCATGTCGAGGTCGTTGTTGCTGGCGGCGCCGTCGGTCCCGAGACCGATCCGCACGCCTGCCGTCAGCATCTTCCCGACCGGCGCGACGCCGCTCGCGAGCTTGATGTTGCTCTCGGGACAGTGCACGATCCCGGTACCGCTCTCCGCCAGAAGACCGATCTCCTCGTCGTCCACGTGCACGCAGTGCGCGGCCGTGAGCGCGGACCCCAGAAGGCCGTGCGCGGCGAGGTGGCGGACCGGCGTTGTGCCGTACCTCTCCTGCACCATGGCCATCTCGCCCCGGGACTCCGCGAGGTGGACAAGAACCGGCGCGTCGAACCGGGCGGCCAGGTCCAGCGTCTTCCGAAACGTCTCCGGGCCGACGGTATAGGCGGCGTGCGGGGCGAGCGCCGCCGTGATCCGAGGGTGGCCGCGCCACTTCGAGAGGAGTTTCTCGCCGCGCGCGAGCCCCTCCGCCGCCGTCTTCGAGTCGGGCGTCGGGACGTCGAAGATGCCCTGTCCGAGGACGGCGCGGAGGCCCGCTTGGTCGGCCGCGCGCGCGACCTCTTCCTCGAAGAAGTACCCGTCCGCGAACGTCGTCGTGCCCGACGCGATCATTTCCCAGCAGGCGAGGAGCGCCCCCCAACGGACGAAGTCGGGCGAGGCGAAACGGGCCTCGAGCGGAAACATGTACTTCTCGAGCCACGTCATGAGCTCGACGTCGTCCCGTACTCCCCGCAGGAGCGTCATCGGCGCATGCGTGTGCGCGTTGACGAAGCCGGGGAGCACGAAGCAGCCGTCCGCGTCGATCGAGCGGCGGGCGTCGAAGCGCTTCTCGATTCTCCCACGCGGACCGACGGCGAGGATGGCGCCGTCCTTGACGGCGACGGCGCCGCCCGGGATGACCGTGTCCCGCTCGTCCATCGTCAAAACGGTCCCGCCGACCACGATCAGGTCGGCGCGGTCGGCGGCTTTCGCGTAGACGCGGGTCACGCCGGAGAGCCGCTTCTAGAGACTGAGGGTCTTGCGCAACGCGTCATCCACCCGATGAAGATCCTCGGTCGACAGCTTTCCGACAATTCGACCGACGATGCTCTTGTCTACCGCAATTACCTTTGAAGCGCGCGCTGTACTCGGGTATCGCAGCCCCGCAGATTTCCAGTGTCGCAGGGGCTCATCGCCGGGACCTGGTCGACCGAAGTAGCGCGGCTGACTGCTGATCGGGCAAACGACTATGTCAGGAAGTTTTCGGTGAATGGCCTCGGCGCTGACAATCAGCGCCGGTCGCCTCTTGGCCACAGAGAGATCGGAGAACGCTACGTGAACGACGACGACGCTACCCCGTCTATAGGTAGTCGTAGAGCTCATCGCCTTCGCGTTCCCACGCGTCGATCAGACGCCGGTGTGCGAGCTGCTTCCATCCGAGCTCCTCGAGATCCTCCTCCTCGATAGCTTGTATGAGTGCGTAAGGTCGCCCGTGAAGGGTCACAACGATGGGCTCACCCTCTTTTCGGGCACGCCGCAGGTACCGGGACAGCTGATTCTTGAGTTCCGCGACCGTCGCGAAGCGCATGTCCTGCTCCGTTCTGGCCATAACTATAGCTATATTGTCGCGGGCCCGCCC
>JBKJVY010000328.1:0-2937 GCA_046717185.1 Thermoanaerobaculia bacterium | reverse complement strand
AGAGCGCGATGTATCCGACCCATACCGCCACGCTCATGTGGAACTCCGTCACCCAGCCGTACTTCGCCGCGAGCGTATTCAAGAGCCACAGGAGGAGGTTCCCGCCGGTCAACGCGAAGGGGATCGCCAGAATGACGTGGGCGGCTTCCTTCGCCGAGTGGTAGGTCACGTAGAGCAGAACGAAGATGATGGCGAAGCAGAGCGGCACGACGATCGCGAGCCGGTTTCGAGCGCGCACCTGGTGCTCGTACTGACCCGACCACTGGAGGAAGTAGCCGGCAGGGAGCGGCACTTTCTCTTCGACGATCCTTTTCGCCTCGTCCACGAATGAGCCGACGTCGCGCCCGCGGACGTTCAGGAAGACCCTCTCCCGCAACAGGCCGTTCTCCGACGAGATCATGGAGGGGCCGGGGCGGAAACGGATGTCGGCCACCTGGGCGAGAGGGATCTGGGCCATGCGGTTCACGGAGCTTCCGGAGATCGCGCCGTACCCGGGCATTGCCATCCCCGAAACGTTGGGCGCCGCTGGCATGCCCGCCGGGACGCCGGAGAGCGCCGCCGTGCCCATGGGAGCAGCCGCTGGGACGAGGATCCTCCGGATCGAATCGAGGTCGTCGCGCAACTCCCGGGCATAGCGGACCCGAACGGGGAAGCGGTTCCTCCCCTCGATCGTCGTCGTCAGGTTCTCGCCCCCCAGAGCCGTCTCGATGACGTCGAGGACATCTCCCACGTTGACGCCGTAGCGCGCCGCGGCCTGCCGGTCCACGTCGATTTCCAGATAGGGAGTCCCCAGGATCTGCTCGGCGTAAACGTCGGCGGCGCCGGGGACGGAACGAATGACCTCAGCGATCTCGTTGGCTTTCTTCTCGAGTATCGCGAGGTCGGGGCCGAAGATCTTGACCCCGATCTGCGTCGGTATCCCGGTCGCGAGCATGTCGATGCGGTTCCGGATCGGCTGCTGCCAGATCGCCGTGACGCCGGGAAGCCGGGATTTCTCCGTCATCTCCGCCAGGAGCTTTTCCTTCGTCATCCCGGCGCGCCACTCTTTCCGGGGCTTGAGCTCCACGAGCGTCTCGTACATGTTGGTCGGTGCCGGATCGAGAGAACTTTCGGCGCGCCCGACCTTCCCGACGACCGAGGCGACCTCGGGAAAGCTCCGGAGCGCCGCGTCCTGGATCTTCATGATTTCGACCGCCTGCGTGAGGGAGACGGTGTTTGCGGTCACCGGCATGAACAACAGCGTCCCTTCGTCGAGAGGCGGCATGAACTCCTTTCCGACGCCGCGCGCGATCTTCTCGTCCAGCCAGGCCTGCGCACCGGCCACGCGATCGGCCGCGCCGGAAGCGCCCGTGAGCGAGAGCGCGCCCCTGACCGGCGCGAGGAGGATCCCCGCTCCCGCGACGAGGACGACACTGACGAGAAAAAGAGTGCCGGCCACTCCGAGCGCCAGCCGCTTGTGGTCGAGCGCCCAGGCCAGCGCGGGCTCGTAGAGTCGCCGGGAGAACCGCATCACCGGGTTTTGCTCCTCACCACGAACCTTCCCGCGGATCAGGAAAGTCGCCAGCACCGGCACGAGGGTGATGGAGAGGACCGTCGCTCCGACCATTGCGAAAGTTTTCGAGAAGGCGAGCGGGTGGAAGAGCTTCCCTTCTTCGCCCGTCAGGGAGAAAACCGGAAGGAACGCCAGGAGGATGATCACCATCGAGAAAAAGATCGGCCGGCCGATCTGCTTGGAGGCGGCCCGGACGATCTCGGAGAGCGGCTTCTTGCCCCCGTCCGTTTCGTAGTGCCGGAAGACGTTCTCGGTGATCACGATCCCGGCGTCCACGAGGACGCCGATCGCGATGGCGATCCCACCGAGCGACATGATGTTGGAGGTGATTCCGAAAACCCGCATCAGGATGAAGGACGTCAGGATCGCGAGCGGCAGCGGCAACGTGACGATCAGGATCGATCGGAAGTGGAGCAGAAACACGACGTGGGCGAGCGTGACGAGAAGGATTTCTTCGAGGAGCGCGCGTTTCAGCGTTCCAACGGCCGATTCGATCAGGGCCGAACGGTCGTAGAAGGGCACGATCCGCACCCCCTCCGGGAGACCCTTCGACAGCTCGGCAATCTTCGTCTTGACGCGGCGGATGATCTCCGGGGCGCTCTCCCCGTAGCGCATCGTGACGACGCCGCCGACGACCTCCCGCCCGTTCTTTTCGAGCGCCCCTCGCCGGAATTCGGAGCCGAGCTGAACCGTGCCGAGGTTGGAGACATAGACCGGCGTCCCGCCGGAGGAGCCCACTACGATTTTCTCGACGTCGGAAACGTCCCGGATGAGTCCGAGCCCGCGCACGACGTACTCGATCCCTCCCTGCTCGACGACCTTCCCGCCGACGTTGTTGTTCGACATCTCGACCGCGGCGACGACGTCGCGGATCGAGAGGCCGTACGTCGCGAGGCGATTGGGGTCCACGTCGATCTGGTACTGGCGCACGAATCCACCGATCGAGGCGACCTCCGCGACGCCGGGCACCGCGTTCAACTGGTAGCGGACGTACCAGTCCTGGATCGATCGGAGCGTGCCGAGGTCTTTTCCCTCTCCTTCGACGGTGTACCAGAAGACCTGGCCGACCGCCGAGGCGTCCGGCCCGAGCACCGGCGTGACCCCCTTCGGCAGGAGCGCCGTGATGAGGTTCATGCGCTCGAGGATCCGGGTCCGCGCGAAGTAGAGGTCGGTGCCGTCCTCGAAGATCACGTTGATCATCGAGAAGCCGAACGCGGAGGAGGAGCGCACCGCCCTGACTCCGGCGAGTCCCTGGAGATTGACGACGATCGGATAGCTGACCTGGTCCTCCACCTCCTGCGGCGAGCGCCCCGGCCAGTCGGCGAAGACGATGATCTGCGTCTCCGAGATATCCGGGATCGCGTCCACCGGGTTGGTGCGGACCG
>JBKJVY010000327.1:0-6635 GCA_046717185.1 Thermoanaerobaculia bacterium | reverse complement strand
GAGCTCTCCGGGAGCGTGTCGCTCGCGGACCGCGCGACGGGACGCACGGCCACGGCCGACCGCGCCATCGACCATCCGATCGAGGGACGAACGGTCCTGTACGGTAATCCCGCCCGGGTTTCCGACGCGGAAGGAAACCGGGTGGCGGGATCCACGCTCACGATCACGGGGCGCGGAAAAAACGTCGAGGTCACCGCCCCGTCGGGGGGGCGGACCGAAACGATCCACCGGACGAAGACGGAGTAGTCCTCTGCCGCGCCCGCTCCTGCCGGGCCCCGCCGATCCACTATCCTTGAACCGTGGGAGAGAGCCCGGAGCGGAGCTTGACGGAGACCGGACGCGACGTCGCGGCGCGACCCGGGCCGGATGGTCCGCGCCTGACGGCCGAGGGGCTCGAGAAGTCGTACGGCGGCCGGACGGTCGTCCGCGGAGTTTCGGTCGAGATCTCCGGCGGAGAGATCGTCGGGCTCCTCGGCCCGAACGGCGCCGGCAAGACGACGACGTTCTCGATCGTCGTCGGACTCGTCGAGCCGGACGCGGGGACGGTTCGTCTGGGCGACCGGGATCTGACCGGGCTTCCGATGTACCGGCGCGCGCGCGCCGGCATCTCGTACCTTCCCCAGGAGCCGTCGGTCTTCCGGAAAATGACCGTCGAGCAGAACCTGCTCGCGATCCTGGAGACGCTCGATCTGACCCCGTCGGCCCAGCGGGAACGCGCGGACGAGCTTCTCGCCGAGTTCGGTCTCGAAGCGGTCCGCGACCACCGGGCCTATACCCTCTCGGGAGGGGAACGGCGGCGTGTCGAGATCGCCCGCAGCCTCGTCGTGTCCCCCTACTTTCTCCTGCTCGACGAGCCGTTCGCCGGAATAGACCCGATCGCGGTCCTCGACATTCAGTCGATTGTGCGGCGCCTGGCCTCCTCCGGCATCGGCGTCCTCATCACGGACCACAACGTCCGCGAGACTTTGTCCATCGTCGATCGGGCCTATATAATCAACGCCGGCGAGATTTTGCGGGCTGGCACGCCGCTTGCCTTGTCGAATGACGCCGTCGTAAAAAAGATATATCTGGGGGAGGCGTTTCAGCTCCGCTAGGCGCTGGCATCTTCGATGGGACTCGAGCAAAAGCTCAACCTCAGGCTTTCCCAGCGACTGGTCATGACCCCGTCGCTGCAGCAGGCCATCAAGCTGCTTCAGATGTCCAAGCTGGAGCTGCAGGACGTCCTGACCCAGGAGGTCGTGGAGAACCCTCTCCTCGAAGAGGAGGAAGAGGCGGCGGCCGCCGAGCACACGAGCGAGGCGGAAACCGAGGCCGACGCGACGGCGGCCAAAGAGGCGGACGCAGACGTCCCGGCCGGAGCGGCGGAAGTGGTGGACGCCGAAGCGCCGGTCGAGAAGGAGCGCGATTCCTTCGACGAGATCGACTTCGATTCCTATTTCGAGGATTACCTCGACAGCGCCTACAACCCCCGCCAGTACGAGGACACCGAGCAGGTACCGCTCGAGAACACGCTCTCCAAGCCGCAGGGCCTGAACGAGTATCTGAACTGGCAACTCTCCATGTCCGACTCGGAGCCAGATGTCCGGGAGATCGCGCAGTACTTGATCGGCAACATCGACGAGGACGGATATCTGCGAGTCTCGCGGGATGAGATCCGCGCGGCCGGCTTCGAGGATGACGCGCGGGTCGAGTCGGCTCTGACCCTCGTCCGCGCTCTCGACCCGCCCGGGGTCGGCGCGTTCGATCTTCCCGACTGCCTCATGCTGCAGATGCGTGCACTCGGCATCGAGAACTCACTCATCGAGCAGATCGTTACCGAGCACTGGCAGGAGTTCCTGAACCGGCAGTTCTCCCTGCTGTCGAGGACGCTGAACGTCGGCCTCGCGCAGATCCAGGCGGTCGTCGAGATCATCAAGAACATGGAGCCGAAGCCGGGCCGCAAGTACTCGGACGAGCGGACGATCTACGTCGAGCCGGACGTGGGCGTGCGAAAAATCGGGGACGAGTACGTCATCCAGCTGAACGAGGACGGCCTTCCGAAGCTGCGGATCTCCGCCGCGTACCGGCGGATGCTCCGCGGCGGCAACGGCGCCATCGGAGAAGAGGCGGCAACCTACCTCCGAGACAAGATGCGTTCGGCCGTCTGGCTCATCAAGAGCCTCGACCAGAGACAGCGAACGATCTACAAGGTGGCGGACTCGATCGTCCGCCACCAACGCGAGTTCCTCGAGCACGGGATCGAGCACCTCCGGCCCCTCGTGCTGCGGGACGTCGCCAACGACATCGGGATGCACGAGTCGACGGTCTCGCGCGTCGTCTCGAACAAGTACATCCACACCCCGCGCGGCCTCTTCGCCATGAAGTACTTCTTCCACAGCGGAATCGACTCCACGCAGGGAAGCGAGGTTTCCTCCCTCTCGATCAAGAGCAAGATCGCGAAGATCGTTTCGGAGGAAGATTCGAGCCGTCCGCATTCCGACGCGCGGATCATGCAGAAGCTCCGCGCGGAGGGGATCCAGATCGCCCGGCGGACGGTGGCGAAGTACCGCGAGGAGCTGCGCATCCCCTCTTCCTCGCAGCGCAAACAGAGTTTCTAGCCGAGATCCGCGGAGGGTTTTCATGGCCGTCGAATGCACAGGTCGCAACGTGGAGGTCACTCCGGCGCTGAAGAGGCTGGCCCGCGAGCGGGCGGAACGGCTGGAGCGTCACCTCGGAGGGCCGGCCAACGTTCGGATCGTGCTCTCACACGAGAAGCACCGCTTCGGGGCGGAGATTATCGCGACGCATCGGCGCCGACGGTGGAATGCTCACGAGTACACGACAGCGGACCCTCGGGCCGCAGTGGCCCTGGCGTTCGAGAAGATCGACGCCCAGGCCATGAAGGACTCCGAGAAGCGGCGGGACCGGAAGAAACGTGCGCCCCGACTCCTCGAGTCCGACCTGCCGGCTCCGGCGGCCGTGCCCCGGAAAGCGGCGAGGAGCGAGGCACCAACGCCTCCGGAGCGCCGCGTCGTCCGAACGAGACGTCTCGCTATGAAGCCGATGAGCGTCGAGGAGGCCGCGCTCTCCATCGAGGATTCCGAGCAGGAGTTCCTCGTCTTCCGGGACTCGTCGACGGAAAAGGTCTCCGTTATTTACAAGCGGCGGGACGGGAACCTGGGTCTTATCGAATGCTGACCGCGCCCATCGGCGTCCAAGAACGGCTGGTCTTTCCGAACCTCGCGGCGACGACGGTCGAGGAGGCGCTCGCGGAGATGGCCGCAGGCCTCGAGCGCGCCGGTGTCGTGGCGAAGGCCGGGGACCTCGCGCGACGGCTCGTGGAACGCGAGGCGATGGGCTCGACCGGCCTCGGGGGCGGGCTCGCGATCCCGCATTGCAAAGTTCGAGAGCTGGCCGACGTCGTCGTTTCGATCGGCATTACCCGGGAGGGAGTCGACTTTCACGCCTCCGACGGACAGCCCGTAACCATCATCTTCCTCGTCCTATCACCTGCGGACTCGCCAGCCCTCCACCTTCAGGCGCTCGCGCGCATTTCGCGGCTGATCCGGATGCCAGGCGTCGCGGAGAGCCTCCGGCATGCCGACGGTGCCGCCGGAGTCGCGGCGATCTGGAGGGACGCCGAGCAACACCTCGCCGTTCCCGCATGATCAACGGGACTCGGGACCCACGATGACGCTTCTGACCGCCGAGATCCTCCGATCACCCGCGCTCTCGGACCTCGAGATGGAGGTCGCGGCGGGGGAGAGCGGCTTCGACCGGCCGATCTCGTGGGGGCGCATCCAGCGTCCGGGGCTCGCGCTCGCGGGCTTCCTTTCGTTCATCAAGCCGGGACGCATCCAGGTGCTCGGCGAGAGCGAGCTCAACTACCTGGAGACGATGCCGCTGCCCCTTCGACGCGAGCGGATCGCGGCGATCTGCGCCCTGCCGGTGTCGGCTTTCGTCGTCACGAAAGGCCAGGACGTCCCGGAGGAGCTCGCCCGCGAATGCCTCGCTCGGAGCGTGCCTCTCCTCGTCTCGCCGAGGACGACGTCGGTCGTCATCCAGTCCATCACCCGCGTTCTCGAGGACGAGCTTTCCCCTTCGACGACTCTGCACGGGGTACTCGTGGACGTCTACGGAATGGGAGTCCTGCTGCTCGGCGAGTCGGGGATCGGCAAGAGCGAGTCGGCGCTCGATCTGATCCAGCGTGGTCACCGGCTCGTCGCCGACGACGTCGTCGAGATCCGGAAGTATCCGAACGACGCGCTCGTGGGGCGCGCGGCGGACATGCTGCGGTACCACATGGAGCTGCGCGGGATCGGAATCATCAACATCAAGCACCTCTTCGGCGTGTCCGCGGTCCGCGCCTCCAAATCGATCGAGCTCGTCATCGAGCTCGAACGGTGGGACCCGAAAAAGACGTACGACCGGCTCGGCCTCGACGGAGAGACTTACTCCATCCTCGATCGCACGCGCCCGTACATGAAACTTCCCGTCGCCTCGGGTCGCAACATCGCGCTCCTGATCGAGATCGCGGCCCGCAACGAGCTCTTGAAGTCCCAGGGGTATGACGCCGCGAAGGAGTTCGCTCTCAAGGTCGACGAGGAGATTGCCCGCAACGCGATCTCGCCCGGTCTGAGAAGAGCTTGAAGAGCCCGAGGCGGGAAAGACCGGCGCGCCGCGGGCCAGGACGCGCAACGAGACGCCTTACCGCCTCTCCCGCGCCCGCGGCCGGACAAAGCCGGAGGCGACCGACGGCGGAGCCCGCGATCTCGACGGTCCCGGATAGCCTCCTGATCGTCACCGGGCTCTCCGGCTCCGGAAAAAGCTACGTCTTCAAGTGCCTCGAGGACATGGGCTATCTGTGCGTCGACAACCTGCCCCTGCCGCTCGTCGAGCCGCTCCTTTCGGAGGTCTCCGCGCGGAGGGTCGGGGTCATCGTCGACGTGCGGAACCCGGAGTTCGCGTCGCGGTTTCCGCCAATCCTCGACCGCGTCCGCCGGCGGGTCCCCGGGACCCGACTCATTTTCCTCGATGCGTCGGAAGAATCGCTCATCCGCCGCTTCTCGGAAACGCGCCGTCCTCACCCGCTCTCGGTGGACCGCCCTCTGCTGACGGCGTTGCGAAACGAGCGCGAGCTTCTCGAAGACGTGCGGGCGCTCGCCGACGTCGTCGTGGATACGTCGGCGATGACCGTGCACGAGCTCCGCTCCTTCATGCTGAAGACGTTCGTCGGCGAGGAGGGGACGGCGCGCATGGTGGTCTCCGCAACGTCGTTCGGCTACAAGTTTGGCGTTCCCCACGACGTGGACCTCATCTTCGACGTTCGTTTCCTCGCAAACCCGCACTTCGTTCCGGAGCTGAAGCCGAAGATCGGCACCGACCCGGCGGTCGCCGCCTACATCGAGAAGGACCCGCAGACGGGGGAGTTCCTCGAGCGGCTCTCCGTCTTCCTCGATTACCTTCTGCCGCTCTATGAGCGCGAGCACAAGAGCTACCTGTCGATCGGCATCGGCTGCACCGGCGGCAAACACCGGTCCGTCTACGTCGCCGAGGAGCTTGCGCGCAGCCTCCAGCGTCGCGGCCTTCCGGTCCGAGTGTCCCACCGGGACGCGACCCGCGAGTGAGATGATCTCCCCGATGTTCGACAGGTCGCTGCCGGCGGGCGGATGATCGGCATTCTTCTCGTGACGCACGGCCGGCTCGCCGAGGAGCTCAAGGCCGCCGCCTTGACGATTCAGCCGGGGATCGAGCAGATCGTCGCCGTGGCCCTCGACTGGAGCCAGGTCGGCGAGGACGCGAGCCACCGCATCGCCGAAGGCCTCGAGGAGGCGGACCGCGGAGACGGCGCCGTAATTCTGACCGACATGTTCGGCGGAACACCGACCAACCTCACGCTTCCGTTTTTGAAGCGCGATCGGGTCGAAATCGTGACCGGCGTCAACCTCCCGATGCTCCTGAAGTGCGCCGCGCTCCAGAAGAGCGGGAAGCCGGTCGTCGAGATCGCTCACGTCGCGAAGGACCGCGGACAGAGGTCGATCTACGTCGCGTCGGACCTGCTCGCCGACGCGGACGCGGTCTCCGCCGCCGAAAGCCGGGACTCGTCGTGATCGAACGGGAAGTCGCAATACGCAACCGGCTCGGCCTTCACGCGCGCGCGGCCGCGAAGTTCGTCCAGACGGCGAGTCGATTCAAGTCGGATGTGAAGATCCGCAAGAACGGTGAAGAAGTGGACGGCAAGAGCATTCTCGGGCTGCTCTTGCTCGCCGCCTCGCAGGGAACGGCGATCACGATCGCCGTGTGGGGCGAAGACGAGACGGTCGCGTTCGCGGCGGTCGAGGACCTGATCGCCCGAAGCTTCGACGAGGAGGACTGAGCCGGGGCCCGGATGCCTATGCTCCAGGGCCTTCCCGTCTCCCCCGGTATCGCGGTCGGACGCGCCGTCATCGTCCGTTTCGCCGGCTTCCCCGCGTTCCGCCGTGCCGTGTCGCCCGAGGAGCTCGCCGAGGAAGAACGCCGACTCCGACGCGCCTCCCGGCTCGCAGCGGAGGAGTTCCGGAGGCACTCGGGAGAGGCCGCGGGAGGGATCGGAGAAGAGCTCTCCGCGATCCTCGAGGCGCACGGGATGATCGCCGCCGACGAGACCTTCATCGCCG
>JBKJVY010000326.1:0-4074 GCA_046717185.1 Thermoanaerobaculia bacterium | reverse complement strand
GCCTCGAGGCGTGGCGGGAGCTCGGCCCGGCGTCATCGCCGGCAACCCCGGTCTCGAGCTCCGGAGACCGGCCAGCGTAACGTGAGAAGCGCGGGTCGCGTCCTTGCCGCGAGCCGGCGGCGCTCGGGCCCCCGATCGGGCACGTTCTAACTCGACGCGTCAGAACGCAGCCGTGTCCGCGACACTGGCGAGCTGCCCCGAAGGGTTGAAGTACGCCCGCTCGGCACCCGTTTCGGTGTCGGTCACCGTGATCGTGTACTCGACATCCGACAGCGCCCCGTAGAAGACCCAGAACTTCCCGTTGAAGGACCTCCCGTCCACGACCTTTACGACCAGCTCCACGTTGTTGTCGCTGAAAAACCAGAAGTATCCGGTGTCCGAAGTGAGCGCCACTGACTGACCGCTGCCCGCGGCCCCGAGACTCGGAGCGCGCCACGCGACCCGAACACGGAAGCGGCTCGCATTCAGGCAGAGGGTCGTGGTGTCCGGTCCGCATTCTGCGATCTGCCGAGGCGCCGGAGCCGATTCGGGCGTTGCCTCGCCGCCGACTCCGTCGATCGCGAATGCCGACGTGTCCGCGACGCTCGCGAGCCGTCCCGGCGGATTCCGGTACATGCGCACGTCTCCCGTCTGCGAGTCCGTCACCGCAATCGTGTACTCCACGTCCGACAGGGCCCCGTAGAAGACCCAGATGCGCCCGTTGACGGCCCGGCCGTCCACGACTTTCACAACCAACTCGATGTTGTTGTCGCTGAAGAACCAGAAGTAGCCGGTGTCGGAAGTCAACGACTGCGCCCGACCGACGCCTCGCGAGCCGATAGCGGCCGCCGTCCAGTTGACGCGCACGCGGAAACGGCCGGCGTTCAGGCACAACGCGTCTGGGCCGGTCGAACAAGGTTCGGTGAGCGTGATCGCAAAGATCCCCCAGCCGAAGAGACCGCCGTAGACGCGCGTCGGCGCACTCGGGGCGATCGCGAGACCGCGGAAGTCCGGCTGCTGAGGCAGGCCGTCGTTGAACCGAGTCCAGGTCTCCCCGCCGTCCGCCGACCGAAAGATCCCGAGACCTCCGGTGCTCGTTCCCGCGTAGACCACGCTCGGCGAGAATGGATCGATTTCCAGCTCGGGAACGGTGATTTCGGGAACACCGAAGCCGCCCGGGGCGAGGACTCGAGACCAGCTTGCGCCCGCATCCACCGAGCGGTATACGCCCCCCCCGAGTGTGCCGGCGAAGACTCGATTCGACGAATGGGGGTCGATCGCGAGCTCGACGACGCCGAAGTTGTCCAGCCCGGCATTGGCGCTCGTCCAGGAAAGCCCGGAGTCGGAGGTCTTGTAGACGCCGCCACTCTCGAAACCCGCGTAAACAGTCGAGGGACGATTCGGATCGATGGCGAGTGCCCGTATGCCGCTGCTCCCTTGCGGCGGGAGGCCGGTCCGCCGCAACTGCCAGGTCATGGCGGCGTCGGTTGTCTGGAAGACGTCGCCACGTGAAGTCCCAGCGTAAAGGATCGCTCGGTTGTCCGGGTCGATCACGAGGGAAAACACCGCAGAGGTGCTCACGCCCGAGCTTGCGGTTGCCCACGAGGCTCCGGCGTCGGTGCTCTTGGCCACGCCGAGCGCGGCCGCATAAACGATCGACGGGTCCGTCGGATCGAAGACGATCGACCGGACCTCAACGAAGGCTAAGCGCGGAGTTACGGACTGCCTCCAATTCCTGCCGCCGTCTTCGGTCTTGAAGATGGCGCCGACCGCGCCGGCGTAGACCGTATCGGGCAGAGTCGGGAGTACCGCGATCGAATGGATCGTCCGGTCCGGGAGGACGTTCGACCAGCGGTTGATGTCTGCGCTGACAGTCGTCTGCCCGGCGCCGAGAGCCAGAAGGACCGCGACAAAGCGACTCCACGAAAGCGGCAAGGACGACCCGGGATCCTCGACAAATCTCATCGCATCCCCCTAGAAGGCGGCCGTGTCGGCCACGCTCGCGAGCTGCCCCTGAGGGTTCGAATAGGTCTTCGTTCCCCCCGTGAGGGTGTCGGTCACCGTGATCGTGTACTCGACGTCCGAGAGAGCGCCGTAGAAGACCCAGAAGTGACCGTTGAATGCACGGCCGTCCACGACCTTGATCGCGAGCTCGACGTTGTTCGACGTGAAGAACCAGAAGTAGCCGGTATCTCCCGTGAGCGACACCGCTCTTCCAACGCCGCTCGTGCCCTGGGAGGGGACTCGCCAGTTGACCTCGACCCGGAAGCGGTCGGCATTGAGGCAAAGAATCTGGGATCCGGTTGTGCACTGAGCGGGTGGCGAGCCGATCGCGAGACGCCAGATCTTGTTTCCCGACTGATCAGTGAACCAGAGATTGCCGTCGGGTCCCGTCACGATTCCCCGCGAAAAGAAGGTCGTGCCCGGGATCTCGAACTCCGAGATGACGAAAGACGTCGTGATTCGACCGATCTTGCCGGGAGGGTACTCGGCGATGAACCAGAGCGCGCCGTCGGGACCGACGGTGATGCTGCCCGGAGTACGAACCCCACCGGGCAACCGTTCCGATTCGGTGATGACTCCTTCCGGCGTGATCCGGCCGATCCGGTGGGAATTGAATTCCGTGAACCAGAGATTGCCATCCGGACCGGCGACGATGCCGACGGGCGTCGCTTCCGGAATGGCGCTTCGAAACTCCGTGATCACTCCGTCCGGTGTGATGCGGCCCACTGCCCCCCGTGAGCCCTGGCCGGTGCCATTCCCGCTCGGTTCGGTGAACCAGACGTTTCCGTCCGGCCCGACCGTGATCGCCCACGCGCCGGTGTCGGGCGTTGGGATCCGGAACTCCGTGATGACGCCGGCCGTCGTTATTCGGCCGATCGAGTTGCGCCCGGCATCCGTGAACCAGAGAGCCCCGCCCGGCCCGGTCGTGATCTGGTACGGCCGGCTGGCGGCGGAGAGCGGGTATGTGGAACGCGCACCCGTGACGGTGATCCGCCCGATCGACCCTGGGTTGACTGCGGTATACCAGAGCGCTCCGTCCGGTCCCGACGTGATCCCGAAGGGGTTGCCCTCCACCGCGAACTCCGTCAGGACGCCTTCCGTCGTGATCCGCCCGATCCTGTTTCCTGAGAATTCCGTGAACCAGAGAGCGCCGTCGGGGCCGGCGGTGATCACGGAGGGACTGCTGCGGGCCTGGGGAAGCGGGAACTCGGTGAACGTCAGGTCGGAGGCACGAACGCGATCGACTGCCAGGCCTCTAGTGATGGACGGAGAGCTCTTCGGCTCCGAGGCGCGGAGCGGCCCGCTCCCCGAAAACGCCGCCGTGTCGGCGACGCTGGCGAGCCGGCCCTGCGGGTTGGCATACGTCCTCGTTGACCCCGTCTGCATATCGGTCACGGTGAGCGTGTATTCGACGTCCGACAACGCGCCGTAGAAGACCCAGAAGTGGCCGTTGAACGTCCGGCCGTCCACGACCTTCACCACGAGCTCGATGTTGTTCGAGGAAAAGAACCAGAAGTGGCCGGTATCTCCGGTCAGGGGCACGGCGGTTCCGACTCCACGCGTGCCCTGCGAGGGAACGCGCCAGTCGACATCGACCCGGAAGCGCTCGCCGTTCAAGCAGAGGGCGGTCGGGGTGACGCTGCACTCCTGCGGGAACTGCTCCCCGGCGGAAATCCGGCCTATCTTGTTTGCACGAAGCTGCGTGAACCAGAGAGCTCCATCCGGTCCCGGAGCAATGATGTTAGGCTGCGAGCCCGCTGTCGGGATTGAAAACCGCGAAACGGCGCCGTCGGTCGTCATCCGGCCGATTCGGTTGGCGACGGTTTCGGTAAACCAGAGGGCACCGTCTCTTCCCGCCGCAATGCCGTAGGCGTCGCCGGCACCGAGCCCGGTGAAATAGGTAATTTCGCCCGTGGGGGTGATCCGCCCGATCTTGTTCTCATCGGTGTCGATGAACCACAGATTGCCATCGGGTCCGACCGCGATCTCGGCGAGCCATGCGCAACAGAGCGGCTCGATTCGAAACAGGGTGATCTCCCCTTCTATCGTGATCCGACCGACCCTGCCGGTGAAAGCGTCACTGAACCAGAG
>JBKJVY010000325.1:0-2953 GCA_046717185.1 Thermoanaerobaculia bacterium | reverse complement strand
GGAGCACCGTTGCGCCGGTCGCGACGTTCGCCGTCGTGTACCACGTCGGCAGCCGCAACGAGGCGGTCGGGTACACCGGCGCCACGCACCTGCTCGAGCACCTCATGTTCAAGGGCACGGCCGAGTACGACCGGGAGAAGGGGACCGCGGTCGCGGCCGTCCTCGAGGCGATCGGCGCGCGTTTCAACGCCACCACCTGGTTCGACCGGACGAACTACTACGAGACCGTCCCCTCCGACGCTCTCGAGGTCGCCGTGAAGATCGAGGCCTCCCGGATGCGCGGCGCCCTCCTTCGCGACTCCGACCGCGTGCCGGAGATGACGGTCGTTCGCAATGAGTACGAGCGGGGAGAGAACTCGCCCTTCCAGGTCCTCTACAAGGAGACGTTCGCCACGGCGTTTCGCGAGCACCCATACCACCACCCGACCATCGGCTGGAAGACGGACATCGAAGGGGTTGCGACGGAGCGGCTGAAGGAGTTCTACGACGTCTTCTACCATCCGAACAACGCGACGGCGATGCTGATCGGCGACTTCGAGGAGGAGGAGGCGCTCGCGACCCTCGCGCGTCACTTCGGCCGCATCCCCGCGTCGCGGCGCCCGATCCCCGCCGTTTACACGGTCGAGCCGCCGCAGGAAGGGGAGCGTCGTTTCGTCGTCCGGCGAACGGGCCAGATCGCGTGGGTCGCTCTGTCGTGGCGGACGGTCGAGGCGCAGCATCCCGACACTCCCGCGCTCGCGGTCATCGCTAACGTCCTCGGCGGCGGTCTCACGGCGCGGCTCCATCTCGCGCTCGTGGAGACGAGCCTCGCGCTTTCCGTGTCCGTCGTCCCCTGGCAGCTGCGCGACCCCGCGCTCTTCTCCGTGTTCGCCCCGGTCCGCCCCGGAGTCGACCCGCAGACGGTCGAGGCCGCGATCCGCGCCGAGGTCGCACGCGTCGCCGCCGAAGGGGTGACCGAGGCGGAGACGGAGAAGGCTCGCACGCAGATCGAGGCGGAGGTGATCTTCGACCGCGACTCGACCGACCAGGTCGCGGGGTCACTCTCGGAGGCGATCGCCGTCGCGGACTGGCGCTGGTACACCGACTACCCCGAACTCGTCGGCGCGGTCACGCTCGAGGATCTCCGCCGCGTCGCGGCGACGTACTTCGTGGACGACGGCCTGACGGTGGGTCGGTATCTTCCGAAGGACCCGCCTCCGGCGTGACCACGGCGACCGCCGCGCGCCGGAAGGTCCCGTTCGCCGAGGCGGTGCGGACGCGCACGCTCGCGAACGGCGCGCGGTTCTTTGTCCTCGAGAACCACTTCAACCCGACGCTCGCCGTTTCCGGTTCGCTCCACGCGGGACCACTGTTCGCGCCGCCCGACCGCCGGCTCGTCGCCGCCTTGACGGCCGGCGAGCTCACGAAAGGGACGGAGCGGCGAACGAAGCTCGAGATCGCCGAGGAGCTCGAGAGCCGCGGCGCGAGTATCGCCGTCTCCGCCGGCTCAGCCGACCCGGTCGGCGTCGACGTGGGCGCGGGATCGCTCTCGCGCGACCGGGAGGTCCTTCTCGACGTGCTCGCGGAGGTGCTTCTCTCGCCGGTCTTTCCGGAGGAGGAGCTCGAGAAGGAGCGGATGCGCCTCGTGGGCGTCGTCCGCGAGCAGCAGGATCAGACGTCCGTCCGGGCGTTCGAGACCGCCGCTCGGCGGATCTATCCGTCGGGACATCCTTTCCACCGCCGCACCGCGGAAGAGCGCATCGCGGCGATCGAGTCGTTGACGCGGGAAGAGCTTCGCCGCTTCTACGAGGAGAGGTACGGCGCCGGCGCGATGCTTCTCGTCGTCGTCGGCGACGTGGATTCCTCCGAGGTTCTCGATGGCCTCGAGCGCCGTTTCGGATCCTGGAAGCGCGGACCTTCGCCCGACTTTACGCGGCCGGACCCCGTCGCCCCCGCGCCCGGGTCGGAGACCGTGCGGATGCCGGACAAGGCGAGCGCCGACGTCGTCCTCCTCCAGCCGGGGGACCTCGAGCGACGAAGCCCGGAGTACGTCGCCTGCATCCTCGCGAACTCCGCGCTCGGCCAGTCGTCTCTCACGTCGCGTCTCGGAGTCCGCGTGCGCGACACCGAAGGATTGACGTACGGGATCCACTCGGGCTTTGGCGCGACGCATCTTGCGGGCCCCTTCGCGGTGAGCTTGACCGTCAAGCCGGAGAGCCGCGACGCGGCAGTGGCCGCGACCCTGGAGGAGATTCATCGCTTCCGCCGCGAAGGGATGACTCCGAAGGAGCTCGCCGACGAGCAGAGCTCTCACGTCGGGCGCTTCAAGGTGGACCTCGCATCGAACGGCGGGATCGCGCACGCGCTCGACGCCGCGGAGTACTACGGGCTCGGTGTGTCGTACCTGGACGAGTTCCCTTCGCTCGTCGAAGGGGTGACGAAGGAGCAAGCGGACGCGGCGTTTGCGAAGCGAGTCGACCCCGACCTCTTCACGATCGTTTCGGCAGGGTCGTTCCCGGAGTAGTTCTCGGCTTTCATCCCGGGCCCTTCACCCTTCCTTGTCATCCCGAGCGAAGCGAGGGATCTGGTCCCGCTTGATACGCGGTCTTCTGCTCAGGGCAGGTTCCGTGAGGGCTCCAGATTCCTCGTCGCTGCGCTCCTCGGAATGACAGGGGTAGTCGCTGCGCTCCTCGGAATGACAGCGCTTTCTCTTGTCATCCCGAGCGAAGCGAGGGATCTGGGGCACAGATTCTTCGTCGCTTCGCTCCTCAGAATGACAGCCGACCGGGGTAGTCGCTGCGCTCCTCGGAATGACACAGTAAAGGGATAGAATCGCGCACGAGCTCGTCGAAGGAGGCTCCCATTCCCAGAAGACCGCAGTACCGCAAACCGAACCGTCGCCGTCCCGGCGAAGCGCCTCCGACGCACCGCGTCTATCTTTCGAATGAGGCGCCCATCCCGGAGGACAAGAGCC